>JAITDF010000534.1 GCA_031282705.1 Opitutaceae bacterium
CCGCCCGCCGCCCAAAGGCAAGCCGCGCCGCCGCCGCGAATGCCGCCGCGAAGCGTCGCCGGGCCGGGTGGCACGGGCGTCCCCGCCCGTGCGGCGGCGGAGCCGCCGGCCTTTTTGGAGTGCGGCGAGTTCCCGCCGCTTTTGACGGCGGGATTTATCCCGCCGCCCCGGCAGCCGCCACGCCTCCGAACGCCGCCACGCGTCCGAACGCCGCCACGCCATCCGGCGGGGCGATAAATCGCCCCGTCAAAAGCGGTGATAAATCACCGCACTCCATAAAAACGCCGTCCGCGCCCCCCTCTTCAACTTCAACTCGAACCTAAACCTCAGCCTCAACCTCAGCCTTAAACTTAAACTTAAACCTAAACTTCAACCTCAGCCTTTTCACCATGAAACCCGCGCATCCCGCCATCACGCATCCCGCCATCACCCGTCCCGCCGCGTCCGGCGCCCGCCCGCTCGCGCCCGCCATCCTCGCGTCCGCCGCCCTCGCCGCGCTCGCCCTCGCGCCCGCCGCCCGCGCCGAGACCGTCGGTGCCCAGGTTCAGGCCGACTTCAACGGCTACCGCTCAAACGCCATCCTCTCCGCGGAGAGCAACGACAGCCAGCCTCATGGCCTCGAAACCGGCCTCGCCGTCGCCGACGGCGCCAAGGACTGGCTCGGCGGCACCGGCGGCCCGCGCGCCTTCGCCGGCGCCCTCACCCCCGCCGGCGCGCCGGGCTACGCCATCACCCAGTCGCCCGGCGCCCCCGCCAACACGTTGCGCGTTTACGGCGTCCGCACCGACATCCTCCGCCAGACTTACCGCAACCTCTCCATTCCCATGACCGGCGTCATCTGGGGCAGCTTCCTGCTCCGGCAAAGCAAAACCGAAGGCGAGGACAACGCAGGCGCACCCGTTTTCCAGAAAACCGGCCTCACCTTTAACATCAAAAGCATCGACCCCGATCTCCCCGACTTCATCAACCGCCGCCGCATCTACGCCCGCGGCGCCGACCTCGTCCTCAACGGCGCCGCCGGCGCCGCCGCCGTCACCGTCCCCGGCGTCTTCACCGCCGGCCGGACCGCGCTCGTCCTCTTCCGCCACGACACCGCCACCAGGCAGACCGACCTCTGGGTCGATCCCGCCTCCCTCCCGTCCGACCCCGCGCGCCTCCTCTCCTCCTCCACCGCCGCCTACTCCGGCGTGCTCGACCTCCTCGGCTCCGGCGCCCTCGTCACCATCGGCGTCGGCGGCAATTATTACGTGGATGCCTCCGGCGGCGGCGGACGCTCCGGCGACCTCGACGCCCTCCGCCTCGACTCCTCCGCCCACGCCTACTACGCCGTCACCGGCCTGCCCGTCCCGCCCGGTTTCCCCCGCGCCCCCGTCATCGCCGACTTCAACGACACCGCCATCGGGTGGCTCGGCAAGGCCGACTCCCCCGCCAACAACAACAAGGGCGCCGGCTTCTCCAACGTCAAATGGGACGGCGGCGCCGCCTCCGCCCCCGCCTTTTCCGGCATCATCTACACCGGCGCCGAGGACCTCGCCGCCCCCGCCTTCACCCGCCACGCCATCGTGCAATCCGGCCCCCCGCGCTGCGTCTATGGCTTCCACAACGACATCGCCGTCATCCGCGGCGCCTGGCGCACCCTCGCCGCCCCGCTCTCCGGCGAAGTCTGGGGCAGCTTCCTCGTCCAGAACGGCAAGGCCGGCCACCGCACCGGCCTCTTCTTCAACTTCGCCGCCGGCTCCGGCGACTTCCCCGTCAACCGCTCCATCGCCGCCGTCGGCACCTCCCTCGTCGTGTATCAGCACGGCGGCGCCAAGGTCGCCGACATCCCCGATGTCTTCACCCTCGGCGAAACCGCCCTCGTCCTCTTCCGCATCAACACCGGCACCCTGCGACTCACCATCTGGGTCAACCCCGTGCTCCCCGGCAACGTCGCCGGCCTCGCCGCGCTCACCCCCTGCTACGATGCCACCGGCATCCCGTTCCTCGGCGCCGCCGGCGCCCCGCTTGAACGCATCGGCATCACCGTCACCGGCGGCCAGACCACGCTCGCCGGCGCCGGCAAGCTCGACGCCCTCTACCTCGCCTCCGGCGACACCGGCTACCACGCCGTCACCGGCCTGCGCGCCATTGCCCCGCCGACGGTCGCCGGCGCGGGCGCCCGCATGCCCGCCGCCCGTGACGTTCGCGGCACGACAGCCCTTGGATTCTAAGCCATGCCGACCGACGGACAACACATGCCGCCCCCTCCCGCCGCCGCCGCCGCGGATGCCGCCTCAGCACCCGACCACCGTCACGGCAGCGCCAGCGGCGCCGTCGCCGGCGTTTTCCCAGGTGATGCGCTGTTCCCACGGCAGCTTTTTGCCCTCGCTGCGGCGGTCGAAAATCATCAGGTAGGCCGGGATGCCGCCGTTTTCCAGGCGGCGCGCGGTGGCGAGGGTGTCGCGATAGGCGAGGATTTGGCGCATGCCGGTGGCGCGGACTTTTTCAAGCGTCTGCCAGTCCCGCAGCAGTTTCACCTCGATGATGTTCCACGCGCCGTTGTATTCGACGGCGAGGTCCATGCGCCCGCGCCCGGCGGCGTATTCGCGCTCGATGCGGCCCTCGCCATTGGTCACGCGCTGCAAAAACGCCATGACCAGCAGATGCGGAAACGCCTCCGTGTAGTCCGACTTTTGCTCCCACATCTCGGAATTTTCACGCCAGAAATCCTGGAACTCGCGCAGCAGCGAGTCCATGTCCAGCGTGCCGTCGGGCTTTTCCCAGCGGAAGGCTTCGCGCGGCGGCAGGGCGTATTGCGTGCTGTGGGAAATCTGCCGCGCCAGCACCTCGCGGTAAATCGGGTTGGCGACCGTGGGCACGCCGCGCTCAAGCGCGACCAGCCCCAGGTCCAGGCAAAGCTGGAAGCCTTCGCTTTCCACCAAGTCAGGATCGGGTTCGCCGGTGAGGAGCGTTTCCAGCACGCGCCGCACGCGCGGGTCCCGCATCCGGTGGTTGAGCGAGTCGAGATGCGTCTCCCGCGCCAGGGTCATCTGCTCGCGCGCGGCGCGCAGGTGCCCAACCGTGACGGTGGCAAAATCCTCCTCGTCGAGCACGCGCATCGTGGCGCGCTTGAACAGCGAGTTGACAATCCACGGCTGGCCGCGCGACTGCTCCCAGGCGTAGTCGAGCGCCGCCGGCTCGATTTGCTGGCCGCTCTCGGCGGTGCGCTGGGCGAAGAGTTGCGCGAGGTTTTCCCGTGTGAAATTCCCGATGACGGCGGAGTCCTCCTTTATGTTGAACGGCGAGCCGGGGTTGGGCGCGACGCCGCCCTTCGCGGCGGTGATGTAGTCCTTCAAGTCGCGCATCCCCACCAGCGCGATGGAGGTCGGGAAAACGCCGGTGCCGCGCGTGGCGAAGCCGCCGCGCAGGAGGCGCAGGAAGGTGATGAGCGCCTCGCCCTTCAGCACATCAGTCTCGTCGAACAGCACCACCAGCGCGCGCGGGGCGGCCAGCGCGGCCCACTCGCGCAGCATGGCGCTGAGCAGGCTGGCGGGGCTGGTGCCGGGCATCGCCGGCACCGGCAGCCCCTGCTCGGCGGCGGCTTCGATGATGGCCTCGCAAATCGCAGGCATGGCGCGCGCCACGTCGGGAAAGGCCTGCGCGCGCTCCACGCTCACGTAGCACGCGGCCACATCGGGCCGCGCGGCCAGTTCCTTTGCCCACGAGAGCAGGAAGGTCGTCTTCCCCGTCTGCCGCGGCGCGTGGAGCATCCAGTAGAGGCTGTCGCGCACGTAGCGGTGCAGTTGCGCGCCCTGCAAACGCTCCTTGGGCGGCAGCATGTAGTGGCGTTCGGGGTTGCAGGGGCCGGTGGTGTTGAAAAAGCGCATGGTCAACGCCGGATAAAACCCGCCCGCCGCCCAAAGGCAAGCCGCGCCGCCGCCGCGAATGCCGCCG
>JAITDF010000647.1 GCA_031282705.1 Opitutaceae bacterium
CCAAGGCGATGTCGCATCTGCGCGTCCAACTCGCCAACAACGACTTCGACGCACTCTTCCCCCTGGCTTGCTAACTCCTGCTACCTTTCGCAATTACACCCATTGACTGAGGGAACGCGAAAGCGCCCGTTCCCGCTCCTCGTTCCCGCTCCTCTTTCTCGTTCTCTTTCCTTTTTCTCTTTCTCTTTCTTCGTTCTCGTTCTCGTTCTCGTTCCTCTTTCTTCTTTCGGGCACTTTGAAAAAATCAAAAAACAACATGAAATCACTGATGTTACGCGGTGGCGCCCGTGCCCTTGGAAGGACGGCCTCCGTTCCGTCCGTGCCGCAGTGGTTTAGCGAAAATGGGAGATATGGGAGGCATGGCGTTCTTCAGGGTGCCATAACTCCCATAACTCCCAGATCTCCCATTTTCCGAACCACCGCGGCACGGAGGCCAAGCCCCAAACGCTCCCGCGTAACATCAGTGAAAATCATTGAAAAGCCCGCGCGGAGGCTTTTGGGGGCGCAGGATTGGAGCGTAGGGCGAGCGTCCCGCTTGCCTGTTTGGGAAGTAGGGCGAGCGTCCCGCTTGCCCTACTTTCCAATCCTACGCCCCCAAAGGCTCCGCGTGAAACATGATTTTTCAAAGTGCCTTTTCGTCGGGTGTGTGCCGGGGGAAAGAGGAAAGAGAAAGAGAACGAGAACGAGAACGGGAAACGAGCGCGGGGAACGGGCGCTCTATCGCACGACGCGGGCGCCGCCGCCGGCGATTTGTTTTTCGACCTCCCTGCGCGTCGCCATCGACGTGTCGCCGGGCGTGGTCGAGGCCAGCGCGCCGTGGGCCGCGCCGTATTCGACCGCCTTTTGCGGGTCGTTGTGCTCAAGGAAGCCGAAGGTCAGGCCGCTCGCGAAACCGTCCCCGCCGCCGACGCGGTCGAGGATTTCGAGTCCGTCGTAGTTGCGGCTCTCGTAGAATCTGCCCCCGTGCCAGCAAATCGCGCTCCAGTCGTTCCTCGTCGCGGTGATGACGCGGCGCAGCGTGGTGGCCGCGACCTTGAAGTTCGGGAACTCCCTCACGGCGGTCTCGATCATCGCCTTGAACGCGTCCACCGGTATGGTGCTGATGTTGTGGTCAACGCCCTTGACCTCGAAGCCGAGCGAGGCGGTGAAGTCCTCCTCGTTGCCGATCATCACATCGACGTGGTTCGCGATCTCGCGGTTCACTTCACGGGCCTTGCCCAGGCCGCCGATGGATTTCCAGAGCGAGGGGCGGTAGTTGAGGTCGTAGCTGACGATGGTGCCGTGCCTCGCGGCGGCCTTCACGGCCTCGATGGCGAGCGCGGCGGTCGTCTCGGAGAGCGCGGCGAAGATGCCGCCGGTGTGGAACCAGCGCGCGCCCAGCGTGCCGAAAATGTGCTCCCAGTCGAAGTCGCCCGGCTTGAGCTGCGAGGCGGCGGTGTTGCCGCGGTCGGGCACGCCCACGGCGCCGCGGATGCCGAAGCCGCGCTCGGTGAAGTTGAGGCCGTTGCGCACGGTGCGGCCCATGCCGTCGTCCTCGCGCCATTTGATGAAACCGGTGCAGACGCCGCCCTGCATGACGAGGTCCTCGAGCAGGCGGCCGACCTCGTTGTCCACGAAGGCGGTCGCGACCGCCGTGCGCAGGCCGAAGCACTTGCGCAGGCCGCGCGAGGTGTTGTATTCGCCGCCGCCCTCCCAGACCTTGAACTGGCGGGCGGTGCGGACGCGGCCTTCGCCGGGGTCGAGGCGGAGCATGATTTCGCCGAGCGAGATTTGGTCGAAGGCGCAGTCCTTGGCTGGTTTTATCTTGAGGCTCATGGTTGGGAAAAGGGCACGGACTGAAACGCGGCGGGCCGCCGGGCGCAACTGTGTTTTGGGCGCGTGTCCGTTTTTTGCCGCCGCCGGCGCCGGCAAACCGCCGCCGTCCCCGCGGGCCCGAAGCGCAAAACCCATTTCGCGACGGCACGCCCCCGGGAACGCCAAGTTTCCACTTGGCGCGTTTTTCCGGGGGAGAATTGGGGACAGGGGGGAAATTGGAGACAGGTCAAAGGTTGAACTGATGTTACGCCGTCGGCGGATTGTGGTCGGGCGGTCCCGCCGCGACCGCCGTCGTTTGCCTCGGGGTGCCCGCGGCGGTCTCGGCGAGACCGCCCTGCCAAAACTGGCCGCCGCGTAACATCAGAGATAAAGATAAAGAGAAAGAGAAAGAGGAAAGAGGAGGAGGGGCGGCGGGGGTCACAGGGCGCGGAGGACGTGGCAGACGTTGCTGCCGCCGAAGCCGCTGCTGTTGTTGAGCACGAGGCGGGCGCGGCGTTCCACGGCGGCGAGGGGGAGGTCGAGGCCTTCGCACACGGGGTCGGGGTTGACGAGGTGCGGGTTGCCGGGAAGGAAGCCTTCGTTCATCGCGAGCACGCAGAAGGCCGCCTCCATCGCGCCGGCGAGCGAGAGCGGGTGGCCGGTCAGGGCTTTCGTGCCGCTGATGAGCGGGCGGCGCGCGGAGGGGGTTTCCCCAGCGGCGAAAACCGCGCGCAGCGCCAGCGCCTCGGCGCGGTCGCCGACCGGCGTGGAGGTGCCGTGGGCGTTGACGTAGTCGATGTCGGCGGGGGCGGCGCCGGCGTCGGCAAGCGCGCGGCGCATGGCGAGGGCGAGGCCGCGGCCTTCGGGGTGCGACATGGCGATGCCGTGGCCGTCGGCGGCCTGGCCCCAGCCGGCGAGTTCGGCCTGCGGGCGGGCGCCGCGGGCGGCGGCGAGCGCGGCGTCCTCAAGCACGAGGGCGGCGGCGCCGCCCGCGCCGACGAAGCCGTCGCGCGCGGCGTCGAAGGGGCGCGAGGCGAGGCGCGGGTCGCGCCGCGGGGAGAGGGCGCGCATGGCGGCGAAGGGGAGGAGGGTCTCGGCGTTCATTTCCTCGGCGGCGACGACGATGACGCGGCGGAGGCGCCCGAGGCGGATTTCGTCGGCGGCGTAGCCGAGGGCGTGGCTGCCGGAGGCGCAGGCGGAGACGAAGCCGCAGACGGCGCCGGTGACGTGGAAATGGGCGGCGAGGTTGAAGTTGAGCGTGCCGGCGATGGAGCTGACGACGCCCATGGGGTTGCCGCGTTCGCCGCGCACGGCGTGCATTTGCGCGAGGTGGCCGTGCAGCATCATGGCGGAGCCGGCGGAGGCGCAGAAGAGGCCGGTGCCGTCGTCGCCGGCGATGGCGGCGGGCGCGAGGCCGGCGTCGCGCAGGGCCTGCCGCACCGCGCAGATCGCATAAACGCCGTGGGGCGCGAGGCCGCGCAGGGTTTCGCGCGGGAGGTCGTAGCCGGCGGGCCAGCGCCAGTCGCGCCAGCTCATCGAATCGACGGAGAAGCCTTTCACCGTGCCGGCGAGGCGCACGGGGATGGCGGGGTTTTGGAGAAACTCGACCGGCTCGAAGCCGTGGCGGCCTTCGCGCAGGCTGGCGGCGACGGCGGCGCGGTCGTTGCCGATGGGGGTGATGAAGCCGAGGCCGGTGATGACGGCGCGGCGGCGCGGCGGGCCGGCGGAGGCGGCTGGAGCGGAGGCGGCTGGAGCGGAGGCGGCGGCGGGGCCGGCGGGGACTGGGCTGGCGACGGCTGGGCCGGCGCCGGCGGCGGCAGCAGCAGCGGCGGCAACAGGGTCGGCGGCGGCGGGGCCGGCGGATGTCGCGCTCACGCGGCGGTCCGGGGTCGTGCTCACGCGGCGGGGTCGGGGGCGCCGGGGGCGGCGGCTTTCAGGGCGGCGATTTTTTTTGCGACAAATTCCTTCAGCGCGCCGACGGTTTTGACCTCCATGATTTCGGCGGTTTCGACCCGCACCTGGAAGAGGTCTTCGATGAAAAACACGGTTTCCGCGACGGCGAGCGAATCGTAGCCGAGGTCTTCCATGAGGCGCAGTTCGTCGCTCAGGGGCTGGTCGGTGGGTTTGGGCATGTGGTCGCGCACGGCGGCGAGGACCACGGCCTGGAGGGCGGCGAGGTCGCCGGTGTCGCGGAAGCGCGCGTAGGCGTCGCGGACTTCGGGCGGGAAATGTTCGAGCTTGGCCGACGGGTCGGGGGCGGACTGGGCGGATGAGGTGGGCTGCATGAGCCGCCAGCGAAAGCCATCGGGAGGGCGCGGACAAGCATGATTATGGAGAAATTACGGCGGGGGGCGGGCGGCGGCGGGCGGGCGGGGGGAAAAGGCGGGGGCGGGGAGGGAAAGACGCAGCGGT
>JAITDF010000670.1 GCA_031282705.1 Opitutaceae bacterium
CGGCGGTCTCGGCGAGACCGCCCTACCAAATGTGACCGGGCCGACGCCCTGCACTTGCGCGCAGCGCGCAGCGCGCGGCGCGCGCTGCCAGCGCGGCGGCGGCGGCGATGAGCCCGGTCATGGCGTTTTCGAGTCCGGCGATTTGTTTTTCCAGCAACCGGCGGCGGGCGGCGGCCTGGCGCGCGAGGAGCCGGCCGGTCTGGGTGCGCGTATCGGGCGCGTGCCCGGCCAGGATGTCCTCCTGCTTGAGGCGCTCGACGAGTGTTTCGCGGACCTGATACAGCTCGCGCAACGACTGCCCGGCGGCACCGGGCTCGCGGTGCTCGCGCAGCTCTTCGGTGTGGCGGGCGTAACGGGCGATCAGCGGCGCGTCGATGCGGCCGGTCTTCGCTCCAATCCGGCGCGCTGATTTTCAACTGTGGAATTTAGGAGGAAGGCGTTGGAGCGCTTCGGGACGGGACGGGCGGGCGGCGTTACTCCGGCGCGGTGAAATGGTAGCTGCCGGAGGCGACTTCGAAGACCGCACCGTCTTTTTCCCGCCGGAGGAGGCGCACGCCGCGGGCTTGGGCGACGGGGAAACCGCCTTCGCGGATGGCGGAGGCTTCCGGCACCGGGAGGCGCACCGTCGCCACCACGCCGGGCGGGATGGCGGTTTTCAAGGCAAAGTGGCCGCGCTCCCGGCGCCACTCGACAGACACGGGGCCGCGCGGGGTGCGCACGGCGGCGCGCACGCGGTCGAGGGCGGCGAGGGCGGCGGGTTTGATGATCACGCGCTTGAAGCCGGGGCCGTCGGGGTCGGGCTGGATGCCGGCAAGGTCGTGGTAGAGCCATTCGGTGATCTGCCCGAGCATGAAGTGGTTTTGCGAGGAGCGCGGGTCGGCGTCCCAGGCTTCGGCGAGGCTCGTCGCGCCGCGGGCGAGCTGCCAGGCGTAGCCGGGTTTTTCGCTTTGGCTGGTCATGGCGAAGATCACGTCGGAGCGGCCGGCGTCGGCGAGGGCGCGGAGCACGTAGCGGTAGCCGATGTCGCCGGCGGTGACGGCGTGGCCGCGGTTTTCGATGTCGGCGACCAGCGCGGCGAGCACGGCGGCGCGGCGCGCGGGGGGGACGAGGCCGAGCACGAGGGGCATGGCTTGCGCGGTTTGCGAGCCGGTGGCGTAGAGGCCGGTGCGCGGGTCGAGGAAGGCGCGGTTGAAGGCGTCGGCGATGCGCGCGGCTTCGCTTTCGTAGTAGCGCGCCTCGGTTTTGCGGTTGAGCAGGGTGGCGATGCGCCCGAGCGTGGCGGTGATTTCGTGGTAGGTGGCGGTGGCGGTGAGGGCGACGGGGGTGAGTTGGGCGACGCCGGGGCGTTTGGGGCCGAGGTCATACCAGTCGCCCAGGCCGTGCGAGAGCAGGTGGCCTTCGGCGCGGGTGGCGAGGTAGTCGGCGTAGCGTTGCATGCGCGGGTAGTGGCGGCGGAGGAGCTGCACGTCGCCCGTCCAGAGGTGGTGCTGCCAGGCGGCGAGGACGATCGCGCCGCCCCATTCGGGCGAGTCGCGGAAGCCGCCGTCGAACACCGTGTATTCGGGGGCGATGCCGGGGACGAGGCCGTCGGGCAGTTGCGTGTCGGCGATGTCGCCGAAGCATTTTTTGAAGAGGCGCGCGACGTCCCATTCGTAGCGGAGCGCGGGGCCGTTGAGGTGGTATTGTTCGAGCCAGCCGAGTTTTTCGCGGTGCGGGCAGTCGGTGAGGACGTGCGCGAGGTTGCCGGCCTGGGCCCAGCGGACGAGGGTGCGGATGCGGTTGAGGAGTGCGTGCGAGCATTCAAATTCGCCGGTCGCGGGGGAGTCGGAGTGGACGACGATGGATTCGAGCGATTCGATGACGGGCAGCGCGGCGGGCGCGGCGGCGGCGGGCGCGGGGACGGCGGCGGGCGCGGCGGGGGGCGCGGGGGCGGCGGGGGTGGTTTCGGCGGCGGGGGCGGGCGGCGCGGAAGCGGGCGATGGACGATGGACGATGGACGATGGGCGATGGGCGGCGGCGGCGGGCGCGAGGGCGGCGGCGGAGGAGGCGGCGGGCGGCGCGGCGGCGGGCACGGGGACGGCGGTGGGCGCGGGCGCGGCGGGGGTGGCGGGGGTTTGGGTTTCCGCGAGCCGGGCGTAGTGGAGGGCGTTGCCGAGGTTGCGGGGGCCGAGGGTGACGGCGCGGGCGGCGTCCTCCGGCGTGGCGTAAAGCTCGACTTGGAGGTAGCGCGCGCCTTGGTAGAAGAACTTGGGGAACCATGTCTCGGCGGGGGCGCTGGCGGCGGTATCGGCGGGGCCGGTGGCGGCGGGCAGGGTGGTTTCGCCGAAACCGGTGGCGGTGGCGGCGTTCGGCGCGCCCGGCGCGCGCGCCCTACCTTGGGCGGCGGCGTCGTCGTCGGCGTCGGCGGCGGGGCCGGCGAGCGTGTATTGCCACCAGGCGTTGCCGCCGCAGGAGCGGCGGTCAACGGTGCCGTCGGCGTGGAGGAGTTCGGCGGGAATCATGCGCACGACGGAGCCGGCGGGGCCGCGCACGCGCAGGCGGGGCATCATGGAGGCGTTCTGGCCGAAATCATACACGTTCACGCCGGGGCGGATGGCGCGGATGGCGGCGGGCGCGAAGGTCTCGAAGGCGCGGAAGGGCGGCGAGCCGTGCGTCGCGCCGCGGAGTTTGCCGCCGGGGGCGGTGGCGGTGGCGGCGGGCGGCCAGGCGGAGTCGTCGAAGCCGGGCTGGTCCCAGCCGCGGAGGGCGCGCGCGCGGCGGGCGTCGAAGTCTTCGCCGCCGTAGAAGTTTGCGTAGGCGGCCGGGCCGGCGGTGGTGGCGCGCCAGGTGGCGTCGGTGCTGATGGTTTCAAAGAGGCCGTTGTCGTATTCGAGGCGGAGTTGCGCGAGGGCGGCGGGGGCGCGCGCCGGGGTGATGAGTTTCGCGTAGCGGCCTTCGGCGCCTTCGCGGATGTTGTAGGGGCCGCCGGCGAGCTGGAGGCCGAGGGCGTTTGCGCCGGGGCGGAGTTGCGCGGTGATGTCGTGCGTGTCGTAGAGGCAGGTCGCGGCGTAGTGGGTCCAGCCGGGGGCGAGCAGGCCGTCGCCGACGCGGCCGCCGTTGGCGGTGAGTTCATACTGGCCGAGGCCGGTGACGTGGATGATGGCGCGGCGGAGGCCGGGGCGGACGTTGAATTCGCGGCGGAGGAGGAGTGTGGCGTTGGCGAGGGGGTTGGCGGCGGGGAGGCCGAGCCCGTCTACGGCGGCGGCGCGCGACCAGGTTTCGTCGTCCTCGCGGGCGTCGCTGGCGGTGACGCGGGCACCGGGGGCGATGTTTTCCCCGGCGGAGAGCACTTCGATCTGGCGGCAGGCGAGGCGGGTTTTCCCGTGGCCGTCGAGGGCGCGGAGTTTCGTGGCGGTGAAGCGGATGTGGCGCGCGACGCGGCCTCCGACGGGCAGCGAGATGACAAAGGCGCCGGGGGCGAAATCCTTTTCCGTGCGGTCCGCGGCGATGACCGCGGCGCGGAAGGAGGGGTCGTCCGAAAGCTCCAGTTTGAAGCGCAGCGGCTGGCCGTGGCGTTCCACGACGGTGTGCATGACCGGGTAGATCCGCACGGTGTCGATCGGGCGCGGCGCGCCGAGGTCGAGCTGCACCCATTTCACGGTGTCCTGCCGGTCGGTGTCGCGGGAGCTGAAGCCGGCGGCGCGGCGTTCCCATTTCAGCATTTCCGCGTCGGAAATCCAGGAGACGCCGGGCTGCCAGCCGGGCCCGCGGGCGGTGTCGAGCACGCCCATGGTCCATGAGGCGACCGCGCTCCAGGGGGAGACGGCGCCGTGCGCGTCCCACACGCGGACTTTCCAGAAAACCTGCTGCGAGGAGGCGGGCGGGCGCCCGAGGTAAACGACATGCTGCGACTGGCAGGAGGCGACCTTGCCGCTGTTCCAGTAATCGGCCTGGTCCTGCGCGAGCATGGCGGCGTTGCCGGCGACGAGCACCTGGTAGGCGGTCTGGGCCTCGCCGCGCCCGGCGGACTGCAAGCGCCAGCCGAGCCGGGGCTGGTCGGCGTCGATGCCCGCCGGGTTTTCCATGTCCTCGCAGCGCAACCCGTCCACCGTGAGCGCGGCGAAGGTGCCGGTCGCCGCGCACAGCAGGCCGAGGGCCAGAAACACCGGCGCCAAAATCGCGCGCGCTTTCCGGCGCGCCGGACTCGGGAGACTTTTGGCCAGAAGCATCCCGCCAAAAGAATCCCGCCGGGGGAATAAGTGAAGAGAAATTCAGCGAAAAATCGGCGGCGGCGGGTCGCGGCGGGTTGCGGGTCTTCGGCCCGGAAGCAGGTTTGGAAACCTGCGGTACGTCACGCCGCCGCGCCGTAACGCAGCATTGCGGCGACGCCGGCTGACGCACCGCAGACTTCCAAGTCTGCTTCAAGGCCCGCACCGGGTTGCGGGTTTGTTTTCCGGGGATGGGGCTGGTCGCGGCTGGTTGCGGGCCTTCGGCCCGAAGCAGGTTTGGAAACCTGCGCTACGTCGCGCCGCCGCGGCGGCGGGCGGATGCCGCGGCACCCGCTCAGGCGAACAGGTCCGCCGGGGTGCGTTTCAGGAAGGCTTCCATGTAGGCCGTGGTGTATTTGCCCTCGATGAACATCGGGTCGGCGAGGACGGCCCTGTGCAGCGGGATCGTCGTCTTGATGCCGCGCACCAGAAATTCGCCGAGCGCGCGGTGCATGCGCTCCAGCGCGGCTTTGCGGTCCGGGCCGTGGCAGATGAGTTTGCCGATCATCGAGTCGTAATAGGGCGGGATGGTGTAGCCGCTGTAGGCATGGCTGTCCACGCGCACGCCGTGGCCGCCGGGCGCGTAGTAGAGGCCGATGGTGCCCGGCGAGGGCGCGAAGTTGCGCGCGGGGTCCTCGGCGTTGATGCGGCATTCGATGGCGTGCTTCGTGAACGTGATGCCGCCCTGGCCGAGGTCGAGGCGGTCGCCGTTGGCCACGCGGATTTGCTGCTTGATCAGGTCGATCCCGGTCACCTCCTCGGTCACGGGGTGCTCGACCTGGATGCGCGTGTTCATCTCGATGAAGTAGAAGTTGCCCTTCGCATCGACCAGGAACTCGATCGTGCCGGCGTTTTCGTATTTCGCGGCGGCGGCGGCCTTCACGGCGGCCTTGCCCATCTTTTTGCGCAGGTCCGGCGTGAGGAAGGGCGAGGGTGCCTCCTCGATCAGTTTCTGGTGGCGGCGCTGGATGGAGCAGTCGCGCTCGCCGAGGTGCAGCACCTTGCCGTGCGCGTCGGCGAGGATCTGGAACTCGATGTGGCGCGGTTTCTCGATGTATTTTTCAACGTAAACCGAGCCGTTGCCGAACGCCTTTTCCGCCTCGTTGCGGGCCACGTGGAACTCCTTCGCGAACGACACGTCGTTGTGCGCGATGCGCATGCCGCGTCCGCCGCCGCCCGCCACGGCCTTGATGATGACCGGGTAGCCGATTTTGCGCGCGATCTTGACCGCCTCCGTCTCGCTCTCGATGGGGCCGTCGCTGCCGGGCACCACCGGCACGCCGGCCTTGCCCACGGTGGCCTTGGCGACGGCCTTGTCGCCCATCATGCCGATGACCTTTGAGCCGGGGCCGATGAACTTGATGTTGCACGACTCGCACTGCTCGGCGAACTTCGCGTTTTCCGCCAGGAAGCCGTAGCCGGGGTGGATGGCGTCCACGTCGGCGATCTCGGCGGCGGCGATGATGCGGTCGGCCTTCAGGTAGCTGTCCGCCCCTTTGGGGCCGCCGATGCAGATGGCTTCGTCGGCGAGCTGCACATGCAGGGACTGCACGTCGGCCTCGGAATAGACGGCGAGCGTCTTGATGCCCATCTCCCGGCAGGCGCGGACGATGCGGAGGGCAATTTCACCGCGATTGGCGATGAGTATCTTCTTGATCATGATTGTTGCGGAGAGTGGGGAAAAGGAAGTGGCAAGTGGCAAGTAACAAGTAACAGGATAACTGATGGGACGCGGCGGCCGGTTTTGGGAGGGCGGGCTCGCCGGGTCCGGCGGGGGCACCCCGGGGGAAACGACAGCGGGGTCGGCGGTGCCGCCCGGGCCAAAACGGCC
>JAITDF010000694.1 GCA_031282705.1 Opitutaceae bacterium
CGTACCGCAGACTTCCAAGTCTGCTTCAACGCTCACGCCTGCTTGCGGGCTTGTTTTCCGGGTGCGGGCTTTTGCGGGCCTTCTTGCGGGCCTTCGGCCCGGAAGCAGGTTTGGAAACCCGCGGTACGTCACGCCCCCGCGCCGTCAGCCGGTCGTAGCGCCTGCTGGCGTACCGCAGACTTCCAAGTCTGCTTCAACGCTCACGCCTGCTTGCGGGCTTGTTTTCCGGGTGCGGGCTTTTGCCGGCCCTCTTGCGGACCTTCGGCCCGGAAGCCGGTTTGGTTCCGGGCGGAGCGGGAATCCGCCAGCCTGCGCCACGGCACGCTGCTGTGCCGTCAGCCGGTCGCAGCGCAGACTTGGAAGTCCGCGGCACGACGCTTCCGCGAATGGCTTCACGGCGCGGGCGCGGCGGTTTCGGGCGGGAGCGCGGCTTGGAGTCTGGCGAGGCGTTCGCGGGCGGGGGTGCCGGCGCCGGTGATTTTCGGGCCGTGCGCGACGAGGGCGCGGGCGCGGGCGTAATCGGCGATGCGCGCGCGCAGCTCGGCGGCCTGGCACACCAGGCCGGCGTCGCCCGGAAAACGGTGGACGCCCTCGTCCAGCACCGCCAGGTGCTCCGGCGCGGGCGGGGTGCCGGAGCGCGTCCATGCCTCGGCGATGAGCCGGTAGGTTTCCGGCAGGGCGGGCGTGAGTTCGCGGGCGGCGAAAAGGCGCTGGAGAACGGGCGCGAGTTGCGCGGGCGAAAGCGCGCCCCCGGTTTCGCGCAGAAGGATGGCGGCGAGTCCGGTGTGTGCGCGGGGGCGCGTCGCGCCGCCGGCGACGGCGAGTTCGAGCAGCTTGCGCGCGCGGGCCTGCTGGCCGTCGGCGCCGGCGGCGAGGCCGAGCGAGGCGAGCAGCGGCACGGAGCGGTCGCCGCGCACGCGGGCGGCGCGCATGATGTCGAGCGCGGCGCGCGTCCTGCCGGCGAGCGCGAGCGCGTCGCCCTTTATGCGCGCGCTCACGCCTTCGGGCGCGGCCGAAAATTCCGGCGGCGCGATGCGCAGCGGCGAGTCGTCCGCGATGGTGATTTTCAACGGCTCATACATGCCGGCCGGCCATTCGCAGTATTTCCGAAATTCCTTGCACCACTCCTTGTAGGTTTTGCCGAAACATTCCTTGAACAATTCCTCCGTGCATGGCTCCGTTTCCAGTCGCGCGAGAAAATCCTTGAGCGCGGTTTTGTATTTTCCGACGCGCCCGTTTTTCCCGGCGCGCGCATACAGGCACATGTGGACAAAGCCCTGGCATTGTTTTGCCCATTTCGCCGTCATCCTGCCGGATTTTCCGCCGAAAAATTTTTGGAAATCGAGCATGGGGTATTCGCGGAAAAAGACATTAAAATCCTCGTCGCCGTAATGCATGGTTATTTTATTTATAATATCAAAAAAGTAATACTCCGTGCGTTTGTCCAGCTGTCCGATGACAATGCTCATCCCGTCTTTCCTCATTTTCATCATGTTTTGTATATATCCCTCCATGAACCACGGCGGGCGCTGCACGGCGTTGTATTTTGACAAAATGTGCAGATACTGGCGGAAAAGCGCCTCGTCGGCGCCCTCCTCGCAGGCATCCAGCACAATCAAGAACAACTGCTCGTGGTTGCCAAAACTCAACCTGCCGTCGCCGTATTGAAACATGGCGGTTTTCGGCAATTCTTTCCAATTTCCATCCTCGGGAGCAAACGGCTCCAAAATGTTGTTTTTATAATCGCCCAGTATCAAAACCACCGGCGGCGTATTGCGGACGATTTCCGGCCAGACCGCGCCGAGGGCGGCGTGGAATTTCGCAAAATTGAGCGAGAGGCGGCGCGCCTCGGAACCGCGGGATTTTGACAGCACTTCCAATCCCGGCATCGCCGCGTAATGCCATTTTTCCGGCTCCGGCAACTCGCGTTCGGCGGTGACGGTGAGGCCCTCCATTTCGACAATCTCGTCGGCGGGCGGGGCGGCTTTGTCTTTGGGCGCGGCGGAAAGCGGCGCAAACGCGGCGCACGCCAGCGCCAGCGCGGCGGGAATCAGGCGGCGGGCGCGGCAGCCGTGGCGGTGTGCTGGCCGGGACATGCGGGGAGTTCAAAGATTGGTTTTGCGGATGCTCAAACCGGCGGCGCGGCGAGCTTGCGCAGGAGATCGAGGATGGACGGGATGGCCTCGACCATCTCATCGCGGCAGCTCTCGTAGAGGCTCAACGGCCCGCCAAAGGGATCGTCGATCTCCGCGGAGGCATCCCTGCCGATGAGTTCGCGAAAGAGATACAGGTGCCTCGGCGGCGGGTCGAAGCCGAGCTGGATCATCGCGCGATGCGACTCGGCCATGCAGAAAACGGCGAGGGCGCCGTCGATCAGTTCGCGGGTGAGGGGTTGCGAGCGGAAGCGGGCGTAATCGATGCCGACTTTTTTCAGGGCGACGAGGGAGTTTTCCGAGATGGTTTCGCCCTGGTGCGCGGCGATGCCGGCGGAGACGACTTTGAGCGAGCGGAGGGGTTCGGGTTCGGCGCGGAGCGCATGCTGGAGCAGCGCCTCGGCCATCGGGCTGCGGCAGATGTTGGCGGTGCAGACGGTGAGGATGTGTCCGGGCATGAAGGTGGTGTGTTTTCCAATCGTTCTCGTTCTCTTACCCGTTCTCGTTCTCAAAACGGGACGCAAGCGATAGAGAGAACGAGAACGGGCGGGAGAACGAGAACGATTTTTGGCAACGGATGCCGCGCGGGCGGAATAAACGGGCCGGGGCCGGCCTCATGGAATCTTTTTGAGGGCGAGAAGCGCGCGGTGGATGTCCCGGGCGCGTTGCAGGACGGCGTCGGCGGGCGGGGCTTCGGCTGCGCCGGCATCATCGGCGGCGCCGGCATCGGGTTCCGTGGCGGCGGCGGCGGGCGGGGCGGATTCCGCGCCGTTGCTGCCGGTGCGGCCGGCGGGCGCGGGCGCTTCGGCGGGCTGGTTGGTGTAGTCGCGGATGAGCGCCACTTCGTCGTAGCGGTTTTTCTTGGGCTGCCGGTTGAGGAGTTTTTCCGGCGGCGTGCCCGCGGCAAGCGCCGCAACGGCCCGGCGGTCGGCCTCGACGGAGGCGGACACGGCGACGTCAACCGTCAGGCCGGGAGCGGCCGGCCCGAGGACAAGCCAGCCGGGGGCGGGAAGCGCGAAGGCGCGAAACAGGCCGGCGGGCGTGTCGGCGTTGACCAGCAGGAAGCGGAGCGCCGGGCCGGCGGGATGGGCGGCCCCGGCGGTCGCGTCGGGCCGGGCGGGCCGGGTGGCGGCGAGGACGGCGGCGCGCAAGGCACCGGAGTCACCGGCGCCGTCCCGCGGCGCGGCGCCGCGCAGGTCGATGACAAGCGGCGCGGGCTGCGAAAGCGCGGACCGGAGCGCGGCGCCGTCCGCATCGAGATTATTGACACGAAGATAGCGGAGCCCCCCGCCGAGGCCGGCGGCGGCGGACGGGAAAAGCGAGTTTGGCGTCGCAAAAAACAAAAACCCGGCGCACGCGGCAAGGCGGAAGGAAAAGGAATGAGCAATCATGCCCCAAGCCTTGCCCGCCGCCTGGCTTTTTCAAGCCCCCGCTGCGCTGCCATCACGGGCCGGCGACGCCGCGCCACACACGAACTATTTGCTTCCCCGCCCGGCCAGGCCGGTCAATATCGCGGCCATGCTTTTACCATTCATAAAATCGTTTGGCGCATTTTTTTTGGCGGGGCTTCTTTTCCCGTCCTTGTGCGCCGACATTGCCCCGACGACGTTTGTCGGCAGCGGAATCGTCCCCAAAGACAATGGCACGATAAAAATGCGCTCCGCAAAGGTTGACATCACTTGGGGAGCGCCCTGTGCCTTGAAGGCTGTTTTCGAGATGGAAAACACAACCGGCTCGGCGCAGGGTGTCACCGTGGGGTTCTGCAAGGGCTAGAATAGGCGTATCCATTTGGAAATTTGAATATAATAAGATATGGCAGGCATCTGCGTGCACCGGAGATATTCCGTTATACAACTGGAGGATATAATTAATGAAAGTCACTGCATCAAGAAAACATAAAAAACTCCTTATTGCCTGTGGCGACAATATAGGAATTTTTGATCCATCAGGACTGAGTAAGCCGAATAACTGCTTTTTTCAGGTAGGCACTGTAAATTATCACTGCGCGTCTCCATCCCCATACGAGAAGGATAATGCATTTGCCCGATTTTGGCGGGCAGGTTTTCAAAGCCATCTGCCGTGTGAGCGTGAGAAATATAAATACGCCGGCGCCCATAATGTTGTTGACATCGAAATAGATGTTTTTAACAAATCGTCCTTCAGAAACGGAACGGTGATTGCATTCAAAAGTCGCTTGTTTGACATCCGATGTTGCAAAAATGAACGCTTTACTTATTTGGGGCCAAAATATAAAATAATATTCGCTGATTCGGAATTTTATTTTTCCTCAAACTGGTGCGAGGACATCCCTAGGTTTTTAAAAGCCATTATTAAAAAAAAGATTATTGGGAAATAATAGGTTATTTTGACCATGCATTTCCGATTAATCACACCCATCTCTTTGCCATAGGGTATTCCCTTTTAAAGATATCACCCTTTGATCAGGGCTCTTTTTAGGCCATTGAACGACAACCGCCCACAGGCCATTTTTAAGGGACAAGGCCATTTTTAAGGGCCATTTTTAAGGGACAGGTTAAAAACACAGTGGGAAACCTTTTTTAAGAAACATGCAACTAACGAATCACCAATGGCTTCCCATGCATTTTAGCATTCTTCCGCCGTGATGCGCCACCTTACCAGACTCGTTTTGCCGCCTAGGAATGCAATTGGGGACAGGTAAAAAACGAACTCTCGGGGCGTGCACGCGTCCCGCGTGCCGGCTTGGGCGTCCCGCCCAAGCCCTTCGCTCGAACCGTGCCCGGCGGGACGCCGGGCACAGCACGCGGGACGCGTGCGCTCCCCGAACACGCCGCAAATCCTCTCCTGAGTAACTGATGTTACGCGGCGGCCGGTTTTGGTAGGGCGGTCTCGCCGAGACCG
>JAITDF010000706.1 GCA_031282705.1 Opitutaceae bacterium
CCCCATCATGGAACAGCTCCCGCAAAGGCATTTTCTGATCACGCAGGTCGTCGGCATCCTGCAAGACGGCATCGCGGACGGGAAATGGCGGGACTGGCTGCCGAGCGAACGGGCGCTCTCGGAGCAGCTCCACGTGAGCCGCAACACCCTGCGTGCCGCAATCGCGCGGCTTTGCGAGCAGGGCGTGCTGGAGGCGCGCCGGCCCGTGGGCACGCGCATCGTGCAGGGCGGAAAACCGTGCGAGCCGCCCGCCCGCACCCAGACCATCGGCCTGCTCTCGCCGGAGCCGCTCGACCTCTTCCGCCCCAACGTCGCGCTCATCATCGACGAACTGCGCGCCCAGCTCGCCGAGATCGGCCACCGGCTGCGCGTGCACCACGGCGACAAATACTACGCGCCCCAGGGCCTGCCGCGGGCGCTGGCGCGGCTCGTCGGGGAAAACCCCCACGACTGCTGGGTGCTCGTGATGGCGACCGAGGAGGTGAAGCGCTGGTTTTACAAAAAGCGCGTGCGCTGCGTCGTGTCCGGCTCGTGCGGGCCGGAGGCCGGCCTGCCTTTCGTGGACCTGGACTACCGCGCGCTCTGCCGCCACGCCGCCGGGCAGATGATCGCGAAAGGCCACCGGCGGCTGGTTTATCTGGCGGAAAAGACCAACCGCACCGGCATCGTGGACGGGTGGCGCGGCTTCATGGAGGGCATCGGCCCCGCCGCCTCCGCGCGCGGCGTGACGGGCGAGGCCGTCTGGCACCAGGCCACGGTGGCGGGCATCACGCGCGCGCTGGAGCGCCTGCTCGCCCGCGCGCGGCCGCCCACGGCGCTGCTCGTGGTCAACCCCAACCACTACCTGCTCGCGCTCACCTGGCTGCAACGCCGGGGCTGGCGCGTGCCGGAGGACATCTCGCTGGCGAGCCCGGACTACGACCCGTTTCTGGCGTTCACGCACCCGCCGCCGACGCATTACGCGTTCAACGCCCACGCCTTTGCCCGGCGGCTTTTCAAGCTGATCATGCTGGTGGCCGCCGGCGAGGTGATCACGAAGAAGGACATCCGCATCATGCCGGATTACGTAAAAGGCGCGACCCTCGGCGAGGCGCCGGTGCAGGCGCCGGAGGACAGGCGGGGCGGGGGCGGGGGCGAAGGCGGAGGCGGGGGCGGGGCAGGGGGCGGGTAGCGGGTATGGGAGATATGGGAGGCATGGCGTTTTCCGGGGTGCCGGCGGCGATGGCGGCGAAATCGCCGCCAGCATTCCTGAAAACACCATATCTCCCATGCCGTCGCCGCGGCCCCCCGCAAGCCGTCCGCGGCCCCCCGCGAGCTGTCCGCGGCTCCCCGCGAACCGTCCGCGGCTCCCCGCGGCATCGCCTACTCGCTACTCGCTACCCCCCGCTTCAGGCCCGCGCAGAAGGCGGCGAGGCGTTCGAGGCCTTTTTTGATGATTTCGTCGCCCGTCGCGTAGCTGAGGCGCAGGTAGCCCTCCGCGCCAAACGCGCTGCCGGGCACCGCCGCGACTTTGCACTGGTCGAGCAGCCTTTCGCAAAATTCCGCCGAGCCCAGGCCGAGGCTGGAGATGTTCGGGAACAGGTAAAACGCGCCTTGGGCGGGCAGGCAGCGCACGCCGTCGATCTTGTTGAGTCCGGCGTGCAGGAACCGGCGGCGGCGGTCGAAGGCGGCCAGCATCGCGTCGAGCGCGGCCCGTGTCTTTTCCTTTTCCTTGAGCGCGGCGAGCGCGCCGTATTGCGCAAAGGTGGTCGCGTTGGAGGTGGTCTGGCTTTGCAGCCCGGCCACGGCCTTCGCGATGGGCGCGGGGGCGACGGTCGTGCCGAGCCGCCAGCCGGTCATCGAATAAGTCTTTGAAAAGCCGGAGACGATGATGACGCGCGCCGCGGCCTCCCTCGAAAAAGCGGCGGGCGAGACATGCCGCGCGCCATCGTAAAGCAGGTGCTCGTAAATCTCGTCCGACAGGATGAACAGCCCGCGCCGCAGCGCGACCTCCACGATGGCCTCAAGCTCGGCGCGGGCATAGACGGCGCCGGTCGGGTTGGACGGCGAGTTGAGGATGAGAAGCCGCGTGCGCGGCGTGATGGCGGCCTCAAGCTGCGCGGGCGTGAGGCGGAAACCGGTGTCGTCGCCGGCGAGCACAAACCTCGGCACGGCGCCGGCGAGCTTCACCATCTCCGGGTAGCTGACCCAGTAAGGCGCCGGGATGATGACCTCGTCGCCGGGCGAGCAGACGGCGAGAATCGAAAGATAGCACGAGAATTTCCCGCCCGGCGAGACGACGACCTGCGAGGGCGCGACCCGGAGCCCGAAGCGCGAGGCGCAGTCCTCCGCGATGGCCTCGCGCAGCGGCAGGATGCCGGGCGTGGGGGCGTATTTTGTCCGCCCGGCCCTGAGCGCGGCGGCGGCGGCCTCCTTGATGTGGCCGGGCGTGTCGAAATCGGGCTCGCCGGCGGCGAAACCGCAGACGTCCTCGCCCGCGGCGAGGAGCGCCTTGGCCCTGGCGTCGATGGCGAGGGTCGGCGAAGGCGCGACGTTCAGGGCCCAAGTCGAGAGAGGGCCGGACGAAAGAGGGCCGGACGGGAAATGGCCGTCCGAGAGAGGGCCGTCCGGGAGGGAGGTCGGTTGGTTGCTTATGGATTGGTTGCTCATGGGTTCGGGTCTGGCTTGGCGAAAAGGGGTGCAGTGAAATTTTGGACGCGCCAAAGCGCAAGCGCGCCTTTTGGTGTTTGGATTTCGTCTGGCACTGACCATCACCCCTGAAAAATCACGCCCCTACGGGGCAAACCGCCGCCGCCGCCTCTCCAAGGGCTTTGCTGCAGCTTAACGCAAGCAAATGCGCCTCAAAATCTCCGTCCCGCTTGATGT
>JAITDF010000040.1 GCA_031282705.1 Opitutaceae bacterium
GGGCCGCCGCCGGCGCCGTTCGCATGAGTGAACGCAAACGGCGTTGTCCGCCCGCGTGAAAACGGAAAACGTCCGCGCATCGCCTCCGCCCTCGCCTTTGCCCGACAACCCGACACCCACCTTCAACCTGCCCTTCACCATGTCGCATTATCCCCGCCTCCCCGGCCGGTTCAGCCGCCCTGCCTTGCCGCCTGCGCATCCGCCCGCGACGCCCGTCGCGCGGACGAAGGTTTCTTCGTCCAGAGTCGTTACCTGTGGTGACGACTCATGTCACCCTCGCGGCATTTTCCGCGTGGGCATCCTTTTCGCGTCACTATTTGCCGGAGTGTGCGCCGTCGTCGGCGCCGGCGCCGGTGCGTCCGTCGCCCGGGCGCAACAAACCATTCCACCGTCCGTCCCTCCCGCCGGCGCCGGCGCCGCCGCCGCCGTTCTCGAAAAAGAGGAGATCGTCACGCTGGAGGAGTTCACCGTCACCACCAGCCCGATGAGCGAATACGTCGCCGCCGAGACCATCAGCGGCACCCGCGTCGCCATCAAACTCCGCGACCTGCCGTTTTCCGTCAACGTCGTCACCAGTGAATTTCTCGACGACTTCACCGCCTTCGAGTTCATCGAGCAGACCAGCTACACCAGCGGCGTCGTCGGCTACGAGTCGCTGCACAGCGGCTATTCCGTGCGCGGCATCGATGCGAACGTGCAACTTCGCAACGGCTTCCGGCGCATCGGCCTGATTGACAAAGTCAATGTTGACCGCATGGAAGTCATCAAGGGCGCCGCGGCCTCCATCTACGGCACCGTGATGCCCGGAGGCACGGTGAATATAATAACCAAGAAACCGAAGGCCAAGCCCGGGCACGTCCTCTCGCTCGCCACCGGCAGCGACAACCTGTTTCGCGCGCAGGCATCCTCCACCGGCCCGATCGACCTGTCCAAAAAACTCCTCTACCGGGTGGACATGGCCGTCCATAAAACCGACTACGATATTCCCTGCAAACGCATGGAGCAATGGACCATCGCCCCGCAGCTCCTCTGGAAACTCGGCCGCAACACCAGCCTCTCGCTGGAATACGAATACCTCAAACGCTACGACGACGCTGTCGCCAGCATCCCCTATGCCATCTCCCTCCAGCCCGACCCCTGGCGCCGCCAGCCAGGCGACGGACTTTTTCCCGACCAGGACACGCCGAACACCGCGCTCATCTATGGCGACATCGATGCGATCCACAACCCCGCCCTGTTCAACTTCAACGCCGCCGGCCCCGACTCCAGGCAGAGCCGCTATACTCACACCGTCTCGGCCACCCTCGAACATCGTTTCACCCGCAATCTCTCCCTTCGCAGCAGCTTCAACTGGTATGAGCGCGGGCGCACCCGTTCCGAGTTCTCGGGCCGCAATGTCTATGACCCGACCAGCGACTCCATCGCCGCCGGCACCGCCGTTTACTGGCCCAACGGACAGGGCGGCGCCGCCTGGCAGACCGACCTCCTCGCCCACTGGAAAACCGGCGCGCTCAACCACGTGACGCTCTTTACGCTCGATTTCCAGCGCCTGACCGAGTGGCAGAAGCGGTATGACGGCAACACCCAGAACGTCCGCATCGTCAACACTGTCACCGGCGCGGCCGCCACGCGGGCCATCCCGCTCATCTATCCCGGCGCGCGCGAGGCCATCGCCGCGCTCCCCACCGCCGTCGTCGGCAATGCGACCCTCCCCTGCCTCGAACTAAACGGCGTGGGCAGCCACTGGATGCTCGGCGAAGCCGACACCGTGCTCAATTACAACACCACCCTCGGCATTCCCCTCTCCAATGCTTATAACAAATTCTACCGCTACGAGGACTACCCCGAATTATATCACGCCCAGTCCTACGATGAGGACAACTCGCTCGACATTTACGGGGCGTTCCTCAGCCACCGCATCACCCTCTGGGAAAACCGCGCCACGCTCTTCGGCGGCGTCCGCTACGACTATCTTGACAATCACGCGCGCGATTTCCTCAGCGGCACCGACCGCTCGCGGGCCAATGATGCCGTCAGCTATCAGTTTGGCGCCAACTTCCGCATCGTCAATTCCCTCACCGCCTACGTGAACATGGCCAGTTCCTTCACCCCGGATTTCACCGCCGGCAGCCGCCCCAAATACGACGAGGACACCGGGACCATGCGGCTCGAAACCTTCGACATTCCCAACGAACACGGAGTCAGCAAGGAGGTCGGTTTCAAGGCCGGTCTCTTCGGGGAAAAACTTGTCTTCACCCTCGCCTGTTTCGACATCAAGCGCGAAAATATAAAACGCGAGGCCCGCTATTTCGACGAAGCCTCCAACGCCGAGGTGCTTTACGATGTCATCAATGGCTCCGAAACCTCCAGGGGCGTCGAGTTTGACTACAACTGGGCCATCATTCCCAACCAACTCCAGATATTCGGCCAGTATGGCTGGATTAAATCCGAGATTCACAACGCCGGCAGCACCCCCGGTTTCAACGGCGGCCCCACGCTCCGCACCCCCGGGCACCGCGCCGCCACCGGCGTGAAATATAATTTTCGTTCCGGCCCGCTCAAGGGTCTTTATATAACCGCCGGCTTCCGCTACGAGGGCAGGTCCCGCGGCGTTTCCGGCAGCGCCCGCCGCATCCGCGGCACGCAGGTCACCGACACGCTTCCTTTCGTCAACAATCCCTATCCCAATGGCGATCTTCCCTTCCCGAACGAACCGGCCGGGAAAATCCTCTACGCCGCCGACGCCGCGAACGACCTTGTCATCTACCTGCCCGACGGACGCGAAACCATCTACAACCCGGCCTATCGCCTCTTCGAGGCCAGTGTCGGCTACTCATGGAAAGCCGGCCGCACGCGCCACAAAATCCAGCTCAACGTCCGCAACCTGTTTGATGAAATCTACACCTACGGCGCAAACGCCCCCGGAGCGGAGCGAAATTTCGTTTTCACCTACGAAATC
>JAITDF010000125.1 GCA_031282705.1 Opitutaceae bacterium
CGGCGGTGCGGCTGGCGGGTGTGTGGCTGGCGGGAGTGGCGAGTGTGGCGGGTGTGGCGGGTGTGGCGGGTGTGGTCATGGCGGCGGGGGGAGAGAGGGGAGGGATGGGAGATATGGGAGAGATGGGAGAGAGAAAGAGAAAGAGGAAAGAGGAAAGAGAGAGGAAAGAGGAAAGAGAGAGGGGGAGAGAGGGGAGGGATGGGAGGGGGAAGTGACAGGTGACAGGCAGGCCGGACCTGCACGTGCGATGCCCGGGCTGCTAGTCGCCGCCGGCGGGAGGGCATTCGCCGGCGCAGGCGCATTCGTCGGCGCAGGCGCGCTCGGCGGCGAGGGCGCGTTCGATGGCGCGGAGGATATGGGGGTTGTTGCGCGGGGAGCGCTGGTTGGGGAGGGTCCATTTTTCGTAGCCTTCCGCGCGCAGGGCTTCGTCGCCGGCGGCGGACAACCCGGCGAAGAGGCGGCGCATGAAACGCCAGCCGGTGAGCCGGAGGTCTTTCAGCACGGGTTTGCCGTCGGTGTAGCGCCAGGTTTGCAGTTCGCGGATGGCGTCGTTGTCGGGCAGGAGGCCGTCGCCGCCGGCTTCGAGCGAGCGGACGAGGGGGTTCCAGAAGACGGGCGCCGCGGGGTAGTCGAGGCCGGAGAGGAGCGCGATTTCCTCCTCGCGCGGGGGCCAGACCGTGAACGCGCCGAGCGGCCCGAGCGCGCCCGCGCCGAGGCCTTTTTCCGACCAGCGCGCGGTGCCTTCGAGGAGCCAGCCGGGGCGGAACCAGAAGGCGCCGTATTGGATGAGGTGGAAATACTCGTGCGCGATGGTCTCGCCAAGGGAGGGGCGGATGGCGGAGGTGATTCTGATTCGCAGGCAGCCGGAATCGGGCGGGTCGCCCTTGAGGCGGTGTTTTATGACGGCGGAGTAAGCCTTGCCGTTGATGGTGACGGTGCTTTTTTTCGCGCGGTCCTCCTTGGACGGCAGGTCGTCGCGGTGGCGCAGGTAGATGTGGATGCGGTTTGCGCCGGCGAAGCGGGGGGAGTCGAGCGGGTCGGGGAAGCCGAGCGCCTCGATCCAGAGTTTTTGCGCGGCGAGCGCCTGGGTGAGCGTGTCTTCGACGCAGTCGGGCACGCCGTTGCCATTGGCGTCGGCGGTGTCAATGGCGTGGCGGCCCGTGGTCTGGTAGAACACGCGGATGCGGCCTTGCGCGTGGACTTGGTCGGCGGGCTGCGCGGCGGACGGCTTCGGCTTCGCGGCGGCGGGGGGCGCGGCGGACGGTGGCGCGGCGGCGGGTTGCGCGGGCAGCGGCGGGAGCGCGGCGATGAGCAATGAGAAATGAAGCGCGGGCAACAGGCGGCGCGCGGCGGCGGCGGTGGACGGGCGCATCATAGTCCGGCGACTTCCCAGCCTTTGCGGTAGTCGCGGCGGATGTGTTTGTCCGCGGCCTTGAGGTCGAACTTCAGCGCGGCGCTGTCCCACTTGAGCGTGGTTTTTGGGAAGCGCGCGGCGACGCCGCCGAGGAGCACGGCTTCGGTGAGGGGGCCGGCGTAGTCGAAGCCGGCGGTGGTGCGGTCGTTGCCGCGGCAGGCCTCGACAAAGGTTTTCCAGTGGTTGGCGCCTTTTTCGCGGGGCAACTGGTAGCCGGCGTGGGTCGCCGTGGGGAAGAGCTGGGCGCGCGCGATGTGCGGCAGCAGGAGCGCGCCGTTTTCGCCGACAAACAGGGTGCCCTGGTTGGGCAGCCTGCCGTCCTTGAGTTTGTCGAGCTCGACGAGGCCGGTGATTTCGGCGGGCGGGCGCTGGTCTCCGTCATACCAGAAGAGGCGGAACGCGCCGGCGGCGGTGAAGGGCGTGGGGGCGAAGGCGAGCGTGACCCGCGCGTCGAGGCCCCAGTTGCCGTGGGCGGGGGCGGGGCCGTCGGAGCGGACGGAGACGGGCGAGCCGAGGCCGAGGCCGCCGAAGACGGGGTCGAAGATGTGGCAGGCCATGTCGCCGAGGGTGCCGGTGCCGAAGTCGAGGCGTTTGCGCCAGTTGGAGGGGTGGTAGTAGTGGTTTGCCTTGGCGGGGTTGTCGCTGATGTCGCCGATGTAGGGGCGGGCGTCGCGGACGCCGAGCCAGTTGTCCCAGGCGAGGTTTTCGGGCACGGGGTCAACGCGGCCGGGTTTGGGCGAGGGGTCGCCCCAGGTCTTGTGACACCACGAATGGGCCTCGCGGACCCTGCCGATGGCGCCGGCGCGGAGGGCGGCGACGGCGATGCGGTAGTGGGCGTTGGAGTGGATCTGGATGCCCATCTGCGTGACGAGTTTTTTCGCGCGGGCGATTTCGCGCATCCGGCGGACTTCGCATAATTCGTGCGCGAGGGGTTTTTGCACGTAGGCGTGGAGCCCGAGGTTCATGGCGGACACGGCGATGGGCGCGTGCATGTGGTCGGGCGTGGAGACGTTGATGCTGTCGAGCGAGCCGCCCATTTTCGCGAGCATTTCGCGCCAGTCGCGGAAGAAGCGGGCGTTGGGGAACGTCTCGCGAGCCTTGGCGGCGAGGGATTCGTCAACGTCGCAGAGGGCGGCGATTTCGACGCCGTCGAAGCTGGAGAGTTGTTGCAGGTCCTGCCAGCCCATGTGGGCGAGGCCGACGGCGGCGTGGCGGAGGCGCGCGGAGGGCGGGTCGGCCAGGAGGTCGCGGGTGACAAACGGGGCGGCGAGCGCGGCGGCGCCGATGGTTTTTAGGAAGGCGCGGCGGGAGGGAAGGGAGGGGAGGGCGGGACGGGAGTGGTGGGAGTGGCGGGAGGTGTGATGTAGCGGCATGATGGGAGGGATGGGAAATGTGGGAGGAATGGGAGGAATGGGAGGGAGAAAGAGAAAAGAGAGGGAGGGGGGTATGGGAGGGATGGGAACAGCAGCGAGCGGCGGCGGTTATGGGGCGGAGGGCTTGATTTCCACGTGGCGGAAGGCGACGGGGTCGCTGTGGCCGGCGAAGCCGAAGTGGCCGCTGGCGAGGTCCTTGCCGGGGTGCGGGTGGTTGCCGGCGTATTCGGTGACGGCGGAGAGGTCGGCGTCGAGGATGACGGTGCCGTTGAGTTCGACTTTGATGGTGGAGCCCTTGACGGTGACTTCCTGGTAGTTCCACTCGCCGGCGGGGCGCTGGTAGCCGCGGTGCGCGGGGGCCATGCCGTAGGCGGAGCCGTGGGCCTGCCAGGGGTTGAGTTTTTTGCCGGTGGCGGCCTCGTAGTTGTCGTCTATGATTTGGGATTCGCACATGCCGGCGTAGGCGGGGTTGCCCGTGCCGGGGTAGCGGATGGCGAGGCCGTTGTTGCCGCCGGGGGGGACTTTGAACTCCAGGCGCGCGACGAAGTCGGCGAAGGTTTCCTTGGTGTAAACCGTGCCGCCTTTTTTGGGCTGCCAGACGAGGGCGCCGTCCTCGACGCGGACGGCGGCGGTGGTGCCGGCCCAGCCGTCGAGGTCGCGTCCGTTGAAGAGGGGGCGGAAGCCGGCGGCGGCGCCGGCGCGTTCGCGCAGGCGGCGGGTGGCTTCGGCGGCGCCGATTTCGCGGAGGTGGAGGTTGCGCCAGCGGATTTCGGAGCCGTGGGTCTGGAGCTGGATGGGGCCGCGCGGGGGCACGGGGCGGCGTTCGGCGACGGGGAGTTTGCGGTCGTAATAGTTTTCCATGATGGCGCCGTCAACGGTCTGCCGGTCGTTGAGCCATACCCAGACGCGCGCGCCGACCATGATGATGCGGAGGTGGTTCCATTCGCCGAAGGGTCTGTCGGCGAGGACGAGGGGGAATTTGCCGGGGGTGTCGCGGCCGTTGCTGTTGTTGTTCCAGAGCGCGCCGGAGCCTTTTTCGGCGCCGTTTTTGAATTCCTTGGGGTTGGTGTAGTCCCAGATTTGCACCTGAGGGCAGCCGCGCAGGTAAACGCCGCTGTCGCCGAGGGGGAGGGCTTTGTAGTCGAGGAGGAGCTCGAAGTCGCCGTAGTCGTTGTCGGTGGTCAGGTAGAGGCCGCGTCCGTCGTTGACGAGTTCGCCGTTTTCGACGCGCCAGTGGGCGCGGATGTCGGGCAGCGAGGCGTCGCGTTTGGCGGCGAATTCCGCGGGCGGCAGCGCCCTGTAAACGCGCGGGTCCTCGGTCTTGGCGCCCCACCAGCCGGCGAGGTCGCGTCCGTTGAAGAGCGCCGTGA
This sequence comes from Opitutaceae bacterium, assembly GCA_031282705.1. Taxonomy (GTDB): domain Bacteria; phylum Verrucomicrobiota; class Verrucomicrobiia; order Opitutales; family Opitutaceae; genus Termitidicoccus. Next base: position 4,158 of record JAITDF010000125.1, read on the forward strand.
AGCCGGCGGGTGGCGCGGCGAAACACGCCGCCGGGAGGAGGAGCAGCAGGGCGGCCGGGAGGAGGCCGGGGAGGCCGGGGCGGAGGCGGCAGGGGAGGAGGAGGCGACGGAGGCGGATGCGGAGGCGGAGGATGCGGAGGGATGGGTTTGAGCGCATGGGAGGCGGGTTGCGGCGGGTGTCTGGTGCGGGTTTGTCGGGCTGCGAGTCTGGACTTTTTTCGGGGGTTATGAAATAGCAAAAGCGACGGTATTTTTAGCAAAAACAATCCCGGATTTCGCGGGGAAATGCAAGGGGGCGG
>JAITDF010000145.1 GCA_031282705.1 Opitutaceae bacterium
ACCGCTCCTGTTTATTATACCATGCCTGTCCGTTGTCGTGCCGGCGCCGGCCGCCGGGCCGGCGGCGCGCGAGGTGATCACGCCGTTTGATTATCGCGGCGTCCGCCTGCTCGAAAGCCGCTGGTCGGCGCAGTTCCGGGAGGCGCGCGATTATTACTTGAGCGTGCCGGATGACGACATCCTGCACGGCTACCGGAAAGCCGCCGGGCTGCCCGCGCCGGGCGCGCCGCTCGGCGGCTGGTGCCGCCACAACAGCGACACCGTGTTCGGCCAATGGCTCAGCGGCATGGCCCGCATTTACCGGGCGACCGGCGACGAGGCGATGCGCGCCAAGGCCGCCCGCCTGCTCGCGGAATGGGCCAAAACCATCGGCCCCGACGGCGACTGCCGCATGCGGCTCTATGCTTATGACAAGATGGTCTGCGGCCTGGTGGACCTCCATTTATACGCGGACGAACCCGCCGCGCTGCCGTTGCTCCGGCGCACGCTGGAATGGTCGATGCGCACCTTCAGCAAAGAGCGCACGCCCGAAACCCCCGACTCCACCAGCGGCGAGCCGTCGGAATGGTACACCTTTGCCGAAAACCTTTACCGGGCCCATGAACTCCTCGGCGACGGGAGGATAAAGGCATTCGCCGACAGCTATCTGCATCCGGGATACTGGAATAAATTCGCCGGGACTTCGCACCCCGAAAACGCGCACCATGTCCACGCTTACAGTCATGTAAACACGTTCGGCAGCGTGGCGATGGCTTATAAAATGACCGGCGACGCAACCTGCCTCGACATCATGCGGAATTTCCATGATTACATGCAGGCGACCCAGTGCTACGCCACCGGCGGCTTCGGCCCGATGGAGCGCATCGTGCCGCCCGACGGCACGCTCGGGCGCAGCCTGGAGGCGCGCAACGCCTCCTTCGAGACCGTCTGCGGCTCATGGGCGGTGTTCAAGCTGGGCCGCTACCTCGCGTCCTTCACCGGCGAGGCCCGCTATGGCGACTGGATCGAAAAACTTTTCTACAACGGCATCGGCGCCTCCCTGCCCATCACGACCGGCGGCAGGACGTTTTATTATTCCGACTACCGCGTGACCGGGGGGATGAAAGTATATAAAGTGTCGCGTTATCCCTGCTGCGCCGGCACCTACATCCAGTGCGTGGCCGATTATCATAATCTTATTTATTATCATGCGCCCTCCAGCCTCCATGTCAATCTCTACGTCCCCTCGGAAGTGCGGTGGGAGGGGCCGTCCGGAGGGGTGACGCTGACCCAGACCACAAATTATCCCGAGGAGGAGACCTCCACGCTGAGCCTCGCGATGCGGCAACCGGCGCGCTTCAGCCTGAAGTTCCGCGTGCCCGGCTGGGCCGAAAACGTCTCCGCCGCGGTCAACGGCGTCGAGGTGGTCAGCGCCCCGAAAAGCGGCGCGTGGGCGGAAATCGACCGCGTGTGGCGGTCCGGCGACAAAATCGAAATCCGCATCCCGATGAAACCGCGCATGGAGCCGGTTGACTCCCGGCACCCCCGGCGGGTCGCGATTGTGCGGGGGCCGGCGACCCTGGCGATGGACGACTGGGTGTTTGAGGAAATCCCCCGATTGCCCGAGCCCGCCGGCCTGGAGCGGTGGCTGGTGCCGGATGGGGACCAGCCCGGCGTGTTCGGCATCGCGCCGCGCGACGGCGGCAAGCCGCTCCAGGCAAAATTCCGCCCGTTTTATATGTTCGGCGAGGTCACGCCCTATCGCATTTACCACGATCTGGACGCGCCGCCCGTCCCGGTCTGGTGAGCCGCCCCGAAGCGCCTTCTCTTTCCTCTTTCTCTTTATTCTTTATCTTTCTCTTTCTCCCGACAGACGGTGGATGTTGACGGGGGTGGCGAAGGGAAAGGAGGGGAAAGAAGAAAGATAAAGATAAAAGATAAAGATAAAGAGGAAGGAATTGCATGATATGACTTCACCATGAACACGCCCCTTTCCCGCACACTCATCCTGAAACCATCAACTCCTCAAAAAACAAAACCCATGTCCATCGTCCGCTCCGGCATGGCGGCGGCGGTTCTGGCCGCCGCCTGCGCCGCCTTTTCGCAATCCGCCGAAAACCCCGACCCGCTGCGCGCCGGGTTTGTCCATCCGCCGGCGTCGGCGCGGCCAAAGGCGTTCTGGCAGTGGATGAACGGCCACGTCACGCGCGACGGCATCACGCGCGACCTGGAGGCGATGCGGCGCGCGGGGCTGGGGGGCGTGTATATCTTTGACGGCGGCGCCTACCTGCCGTCCGGCCCGTCCGGCTACCTCAACGCGCGCTGGCGCGAGTTGATGACGCACGCGCTCAACGAGGGCGCGCGGCTCGGCCTCGACATCGCCATGCACAACGCCCCCGGCTGGTCGAGCAGCGGCGGCCCGTGGGTCACGCCGCCGCGCGCGATGCAGCAACTCGTCTGGACGGAAACCACCGCGCGCGGCCCGGGCGCGGTCGAAAAAACGCTGCCCCGCCCGCACGCAAACGCGGGCTGGTATCGCGACGCGTTCGTGCTCGCCTTCCCGGCGCTGCCCGGCGAGGAAACGCCGTATGAGGATTGCATCCGCAAAATAACCACAAGCGGCGGCGGCGGAGCCGGCGTGGACAAAGCCTTTTTGAGCGACGGCCGGCCCGCCACCGGCGCGCGCCTGGCAAAGGGCGAAACCCTCGTCATCGAGCTGGAGGCGGAGACCGAAATCCACGCGGTGAGCATCCTCGGCCTCGATGGCGGGCCGTTTCCGCCGCTCACGCTCGAAGCGTCAGCCGACGGCGCGCGCTACGCGCCCCTGTGCCGGGTGACGGCCCCCGCCCGGCACGGCATCGCGGCGCCGGGGACCGCCGTCTTCCCGGCGCGAAAGGCGCGCTGCGTCCGCCTGGCGGCGCCGGGCGAATGCGGGCTGTCCGAGGTCGTGCTGCACCGCGCGCCGCGCATCGAGGACTGGACGTTCAAGGCCAACTTCGCCTACCGCGTGAGCCGGCAGGCGGACATGCCGGCGCCGGCGGCGGGCGCCCCGGCCCCGGCTGTCGCGCCGCAAACGGTGCGCGACATCACGCGGCACATGGACGCCGGCGGGCGGCTCCGCTGGGACGCGCCGCCGGGGGCGTGGACGATTCTCCGCATCGGGCACACCGGCACGGGGCAGACCAACATTTCCGCGTCGGAAGCCGGGCAGGGCCTGGAGACGGACAAATTCAGCCGCGAGGCGACGGAATTTCATTTCAACACAGTCATCGGGCGGGTGCTCGCCGACGCGGCGGCGGACGGCGGCGGCGGGCGGCTCGCCGGCGTGCTCATCGACAGCTACGAGGCCGGGATGCAAAACTGGACCGCCTCGTTCCCGGAGGAATTCCGGCGGCGCGCGGGTTACGACATCCGCCCGCACCTGCCCGCGATGCTGGGCCGCGTCGTGGGCGGCATCGCGGAGTCCGGGCGTTTTTTGCATGATGTGCGCCGCGTGCAGGCCGATCTCATGGCGGAAAACTACTACGGGCGGATGGCGGAGCTGTGCCGCGCGCAGGGGCTGGTTTTTGCCGCGGAAGGCTACGGGCAGGGCGTGTTTGACGAGCTGGATGCCACCGGGCTGCCGGACGTGCCGATGGGCGAATTTTGGATGCGCACGCCGTGGTCGCCCAACCGCACCGCGAAGATGGCGGCCTCCGCGGCCCACGTTTACGGCCGGCCCGTCGTGGCCGCGGAGGCGTTCACCGGCGAGGAGGAGACCTCCCGCTGGCTTGAGTATCCGTATGCGATGAAGGCGCTGGGCGACGACATGTTTGCCAGCGGCATCAACCAGTTCGTCTTTCATCGCTACGTGCACCAGCCGCATCCTGACGCCGCGCCGGGCATGACCATGGGGCCGTTCGGCTTCTTCTTTGAGCGCACCAACACATGGTTCGGGCAAAGCTCCGGCTGGCTCGCCTATCTCTCGCGCTGCCAGCACATGCTCCGCCAGGGCGCGCCCGCCGCCGACGTGCTGTATTTCACCGGCGAGCGCCCGCCCGACAGCTCGCAGTTTTTCATCCCGGCGCCGCCGCCCGGATACGATTACGACCTCGTCTCGGCGAAGGTGCTGCTTGAGCGCGTCACCGTGAAGGACGGCCTGCTGACCCTGCCGGAGGGCGGCGCCTACCGGATGCTCGTGCTGCCGGCCGGCCTGAAGGCGATGACGCCGGAGCTTGCCCGCAAATTGCTCGAATTTGCCCGGCGGGGCGCCGTCATCATCGGGCCGGCGCCGGAAGGCTCCCCCTCGCTCCGCGGGCAGCCGGAAAGCGACCGCGAGGTGCGCCGCATCGCCGCCGAACTCCGGGGCGCGGGCCCGGGCGGGCGCCCGCTCCTCCGGCGGGACCTCACGGTGGCGGACGCCGCGCGCGAGGCCGGCCTGCATCCGGATTTTGAATACACCAGCGCGGACGCCGGCGCGGAATTGTCCTGGCTGCACCGCCGGCTGCCCGGCGGCGACCTGTATTTTGTCGCCAACCGCCGGCGCCTCGCGGTGGAGGCAAGCTGCGTTTTCCGCGTGGCCGGCCGCCGCCCGGAACTCTGGAACCCGCAGACCGGGGAGACCGGGGACGCCGCGGTTTGCGCCTTTGAAAACGCGCGCACGCGCGTGCCGCTGCGCCTCGGCCCGGCGGAATCCGTGTTTGTCGTGTTTCGCAAACCGCCCGCCGGAAAAGGCGCGGCATGGGTGCGCCGCGACGGGCGCGAAATCATGCGCGCGGCGGAAACCGCCCGCCCGCCCGCGCCCGCCATCGCGAACGACTTCACCATGTCCGTGTGGGCCAAGCCCGACACCGGCCTGCGGCTCATGCCCGCCGAATCGACCTCGGGCCGGCTCGACGAGACGGGCAAGTTTTACGCGATCCCGGCGGCGGAAGGCGACACGCTCCACGGCGCGGGGCACGCCATCGCGGGGCTGGCGGTCGGGCGCAACGGCGCCTACGTGGTCGAGCGGGCGCGCGACCGCTCGCCCGCGGTGCTCGTCGAGCGGCGGCCGGTCTCCGGCTGGACGCATTTCGCCGTGACCTATCGCGGCGGGAAACCGCGCCTCTACATCGGCGGCAAACTCGCGCGCGAAGGCCTGGTCTCCGGGAGCATCGTGCACCCCGGCATAGGCTCGCCGCCGCCGCCGCCCGGCGCCGTCCTGCAATTCGACGGGCTCGCCGCCGTGATGGGCGCGTCGGGCCTGCCGCCGCCGCCCTCGCAGGGCCGCTCGTTTCTTTTCGAGGGCAACATGACGGCGCCGGAATTGTTCGGCGAATGCCTGCCGGACGACGCGATCGCCGCGCTGGCCGCGCGCGGCCTGCCCCCGCCGGAAGCCCCGCCCGCGGTCGAGCTGGCGGCGCGGGCCGGCGGCGCGGTCGAGGGCCTGTTCTGGACGTCCGGCCGCTACGAACTCCCGGACGGCGGCGCGCTCGCCGTCGCGGTGCCGCCGCCCCTGCCCGTCGCGGGCCCGTGGCGCGTGGCGTTCCCGCCCGGCCGAGGCGCGCCGGAGTCGGTCGTGCTGGAGACGCCCGGCTCGTGGCACCGGCATGACGATGCCGGCGTGAGGCATTTTTCCGGCACCGCCGTTTACACCAAAACCATCCAGGTGCCCGCCGCGTTCCTCGGCGGCGGGAAACGCGTGGTGCTCGACCTCGGGCGCGTGGAAGTGACGGCCGAAGTGCGCGTGAACGGGCGCGCCTTCCCCCCGCTTTGGAAAGAGCCGTTCCGCGTGGACGTGACCGGCGCCGTCCGGCCCGGCGGCAACGCGCTGGAAATCCACGTGACCAACCTGTGGGCGAACCGGCTGATCGGCGACGAATCGCTGCCCGCGGAAAACGAATATGAAAACGCGCACTGGCGGCACGGCATCAAGCGCCTGCCCTCATGGTATGCCGGGGGCGCGCCCAAGCCGGCGGGCGGCCGCACCACCTTCTCCACCTGGCAGTTTTATGACAAGGACGAGCCCCTGCTGGAGTCCGGCCTGCTCGGCCCCGTGCTGCTGCTGAACCCGGTGCGGCTGACGTTTCCCGCCCGGTGAACAGGAAGGGGCGGGGAAATGCGATGACGCGGACGGCGCGGCGAACGGCGGGTGGAACGGCGCGCGGAACGGCGCGCCGGGCGGCGGGCGGCGCGCGCTGCCGCCCCTTCAGGGCTTGGGTTTTATCAACGTTTTCCGTGGGTTCCTCGCCGCGCCCGTCACCCACGGCTAAAAGCTACCGCCCCTTCGGGGCTGAAAACCGGTCTTCGCTTTCGGACTTTTTTCCCAACTTGAACTCTGATGTTACGCAGTCGGCAGATTTTGGCAGGGCGGTCTCGCCGAGACCGCCCTGCCAAAATCTGCCGACTGCGTAACATCAGAGTTCAAGTTGGGAAAAAAGCCCGAAAGCGAAGACCGGTTTTCAGCCCCGGAGGGGCGGTGGCTTTTAGCCGTGGG
>JAITDF010000120.1 GCA_031282705.1 Opitutaceae bacterium
ACGCGTTTTCGGGCAGCCGCGCGAAGAACGCGCGCAACCCCGCGGGGCTGCTGGCAAAATTCGCCGCGCCCTTGGGCAGGGCCGCGACCCGTTCGGACTTGGCGGGATCAACGCCGATGTATTGGCATGTGTGTTGTTGCATGGCAGGACTCCTTCTTAACAGGCGCGCTCAAAGGCGCATTCCACGGTTCGAGTTGACTGCCAGCGGTGCCCGCCGGGTTCCATGCTCTTTCACGGTCTTCTGGACCCTGAAGAAAAACGAACTCTCGGCAGGCTGGGGGGCGCGCACCCGTCGGCGCGCGTCCCCCCAACCACTGGCCAAGGCAGGCTTCTTTATGAGATTCCGCCTGCCTTGGCCAGTGCTTCTATAAGGAAGAGAACGCGTAACATCAGTTTTTAACCCATCCCTGATTTTGGCCGTGCGGCTTAATCGGGCCGCGCGGCGGTTTTTATTCCTCCATCTGGATGTCCTTGTTGCGGTGGCGGGGGCAGCCGGCGCGGAGCCAGCCGTTGATGAAGCGGTCGATTTCGCCGTCGAGCACGCCTTGCGTGTCGCTGGTCTCGATGCCGGTGCGCAGGTCTTTCACCATCTGGTAGGGTTGCAGCACGTAGCTGCGTATCTGGCTGCCCCAGCCGATTTCGCCTTTCTCGCCGTAAAAGCGTTCCATCTCGCCGCGCTGTTCGTCGAGGCGTTTTTCGTAGAGCCGCGCTTTCAGCACGCTCATCGCGCTGGCCTTGTTCTTGAGCTGCGAGCGTTCGTTCTGGCAGACCACCACGATGCCGCTGGGGAGGTGCGTGATGCGCACGGCGGAGTCCGTCGTGTTGACGCCCTGGCCGCCTTTGCCGGAGGAGCGGTAAACGTCCACGCGCAGTTCGTTTTCGGGGATGTCGATTTTGATGTCGTCGTCGATCTCGGCGATCACGTCCACGGCGCAAAACGAGGTGTGGCGGCGTTTGTTGGCGTCGAAGGGGCTGATGCGCACGAGGCGGTGCACGCCGCGCTCGGCTTTCGCGTAGCCGTAGGCGTTTTCGCCTTTGACGAGGAGCGTGGCGCGGCTGACGCCGGCCTGGTCGCCGGGTTGCACGTCCTGGATTTCGACGGTGAAGCCGCGGCGTTCGGCCCAGCGGTTGTACATGCGGAGGAGCATGTCGGCCCAGTCGTTGGACTCGGTGCCTCCGGCGCCGGACTGGATGGAGAGGATGGCGTTGTTCCTGTCGAAGCGGCCGGTGAGGAAGGAGGCGATTTCGATGCCGTCGAGTTCTTCGAGCATCGCGAGCGTGGTGGCTTCGAGTTCCTTCGCATACATTTCCTGCTCCCCGTCCCCGGCGGTTTCGACGAGTTCGGCCATCACGCCGAGGTCATCGACTTTTTTCTGGAACGCGGCGACGGGGAGGACGGAGCGTTTCAGGCCGTTCAGCTTGGCGATGTGCTGCTGGGCGCGCTCGTTGTTGTCCCAGAAATCGGGCGCGCCCATCCGGGCTTCGAGCGCTTCCATCTCGCGGGTTTTTTGCTCGACGTCAAAGAAACCTCCATAAGTGCCCGGCGCGCTTTTTGATGTTTTCGATATGGGAGAAGGTTTCGGGAGCGATCATGGTGGAAAAGGATGAAATGATGAAGGGATGAAGAGATGAAGGGGAAGGGCCGGGAGGGAAAGGATGAATGCGCGGGGCGCGGGGCTGTTTTTCAGCCTTCGGCCTTTCTTCTTCCAGCCGTTTCCGACGGGTTCAGGCGATTTCCTCGATCACGGCTTCGGTGCGGCGTCCGTTGATCGTGAGGGCGATGCGTTGCGGCTCGCCGATGGCCTTCGCGGAGGCGACCGCCGAAGGCGCGGGCGGCGGCGCAGCAACCGGCGCAACCGGCGCCGGCGCGCCGGCGCCGGGTCGCGCGGCTTTCTTTTTGCGGTCGTAGTGTTCCTTCAACTGCATCGGGAACATCGCGTGGATGACCGCGTGCTCGTCGTCGTCGGGGATGCCGGCGGCGCGGAGTTGTTCCTTGAGTTCGGCCATGCGCGGTTTTTTCAGGTCGGCGGGGCGGCAGGTGATGACGTCCTTGCCGGTGAGCCGGGCGGCGAGTTTTTGCACGTCGGGATCGACCGGCGCGGGGGTGCGGCCGTAGTAGCCGAGCGCGATGTCCATCGCGGCGGGGGCGAAGTTTTTCCAGCGGCCGAACTTTACGTTGAGCACCGCCTGCGTGCCGACGATTTGCGAGGTGGGCGTGACGAGCGGTATCCAGCCGAGCGCTTTGCGGACGACGGGAATCTCGGCGAAGACTTCCTCGAAGCGGTCCTCCATTTTCATGTCCTTGAGCTGGGTGCGGAAGTTGGAGAGCATGCCGCCGGGGACCTGGTAGGTGAGGGTGTCGGTGTCGATGACTTCGTTTTTGCGGTTCGTGAATTTGCCGAGTTCGGCGTAAACGCCCGTGAAGTGCGCGCGCAGTTTTGCGAGGCGGGTTTTGTCGTAGCCGGGCTGGCGCGGGTTGCCGGCGAGCACGGCCATCATGAGGAGGGTGTCGGGTTGCGCGGTGCCGTTGGCGAAGGGGGTGATGGAGGTGTCCACGGCGTCAACGCCGGCGTTGATGGCGGCGAGGTAGGTGGGGATGCCGAGGCCGGCGGTTTCGTGCGTGTGGAGGACGACGGGGATTCGCACCTTCGCCTTCAGTCCGCCGATGATGGCCGCGGCGTCGGCGGGCGGCACGAGGCCGGCCATGTCTTTCAGACAGATCGAGTGGCAACCCATTTTTTCGAGTTCGAGCCCGAGTTCGATGAAGCCTTCGACGTTGTGGACGGGCGAGGTGGTGTAACAGATGACGCCCTGGGCGTGCCTGCCGGCGGCGATGACGGCGCGGACGGCGGTCTGGATGTTGCGCGGGTCGTTGAGCGCGTCGAAGATGCGGAAGATGTCCATGCCGTGCCTGGCCGACATTTTCACGAAGGCCTCCACCACGTCGTCGGGGAAGTTTTCGTATTGGACGATGTTTTGCCCGCGCAGGAGCATCATGTGCGGCGTGCCCGGCGTGCCGCGCTTGATGGCGTCGAGGCGGTCAAAGGGGAATTCGTCGAGGAAGCGGAGCCCTGAGTCGATGGTCGCGCCGCCCCAGGTTTCGAGCGCGCCGAAGCCCATCGCGTCGAGGTCGGCGAGCGCGGGCAGCATTTGCGCGGTGGTCATGCGCGTGGCGGCGAGCGATTGGTGTCCGTCGCGCAGCACGGTGTTGTTGAAGACGATTGGTTTGGTCATGAGCAGGGCGGTTTTGCCTGGGATTTTAACGTGAGGCGGCGCACTATGCCACGCAGCCCTTGCAAGGCGAGCACAACATATGGCGCCGCGTCTATTTGACTGAAGTCGCTCAAATAATCAAGAGCCATTCCATGAATGCCGGCCATGCCGGGCCGCTCCGCCAAGCCTGCAAAAAAGCGGCCGGATGGCCGGGCATCCGGCCGCTTTTGGGCGTTTTTGGATGGTTTTGGGGGCAAAAAAAACGGCTCCGGCCCGGCACTGGCCCACCGCCCGGACCCGCCCCGGACCTCAGCGTTGGAACTGCAACGCGGTCATTTCCTCGGCGGGCTCCTGGCTCACGGGCCGGATTTCGAGAAGATTGCGCATTTCCTCCGAGGCGGGGTCGCGGCGCTCGAAAAACAGATTGTCCGGCGCCACCCGGCGGATCGGGCGGATGCGCACAGCCTGGGTCCATTGCAAGCCGTCGCCGCCGGCATGGAACATCGCCGGCATGGCGGGGCCGCCGGCCCCGGACTTCTGGTTGAAGGCGGCAAACTGGCGCAGGTTCACGACCGGATGGACGGGCGATTCATTTTCCCGCACCCAACCCGGCACCATGACCACGGCCTGCATCGGCTTTTCCCTTTCGCCAACGGCGATGCCGGCGGGCGCCACGACTGCCTCCGCGTGCCCGATGGCGGCGGCCTGCGCGCCATGCGGGGCCGGCGGGGGCGCCGCCGCCGGCCCGCCGTCGAAACGCACAAGCACCACCGCCACGCATGCCGCCGCGGCAAGCCCGCCGAATGCGAAGAGCCCGCGATGCCATGCCGGACGCGGCCCGGCGGGATGCTCGACGCGGCGGTCGGCATTCGCCATCGCGCGGGCGAGGAGGCTGGCGGACGGCGCGTTGCAGCGCTCGGCCTCGAAAAGCATCGAGCACGCCTTTTGCATCCGGGTGTATTGCAAATAGGTGCGGTAACGGGCCGGGTTGCTCTTCAACTCCGTTTCCAGCTCGGCCGTCCCGGCGGGGTCAAGCTGATGGTCCACATACAAATTAAGCAGCGTTATGAAATGTTTTTCTTTCATTTGAAGTCTTCCCCCATTTTTGCGCGAAGACTTTCACGGGCGCGGGCGATGCGGCTTTTCACCGTGCCGACCGAGATGCGCAGAATCTCCGCGATTTCCTCGTAGGATAGGTTTTTCATGTTTCTCAAAATCAGGATTTCGCGGTGCTTCGCATTGAGTTTTTCCATGCCGAACGCGATGCGATCGACAAATTCCTGCGTGACGGCCTCGTCATCCGGCGCGGAGGACTCGGCGGCAAACACCTCCGAGAGCGGCATGGTGGTGTCGTCCCCCACGGGCTGGTCGAACGACACGGTCTTGTCGCGCCGGCGGCGCCACCAATACCAATACCGGTTGCGCGCGAGATTCGTCGCAATCTGGTAAAGCCATGTCGAAAACGCCGACTCGCCCCGGAAATTCACCAAGCCGCGATGGGCGCGGATAAACGCATCCTGCGTCACCTCCTCGGCATCCTGCGGGTTGCGCAAGAGCTGGTGCACCATCGCGTAAATGCGCGCCCAATAGCGGGACACCATCTCATCAAACGCCGACGCATCGCCGCTCTTGAAGCGGTCCACCAGCAGCTGGTCGAGGGCCACGTCCTGTGCTTTCGTTGACATAGATTCAACGGAAGTTTGATGCGCATGTTTGTCCGATGTTCCCACTTTTTATCTCGCCTTCTTTCTCTCTTTAAGGGCTTCCGAAAAGGCAAAATTGCAAGGCGAAATCCCAAAAAGTCGCACCCGGTCGGAGCCGGAAAACGCGTTCCGCGGCGGATGCGCAAAACGGATGCGCCAAAAAAACGCTTGCCAATGCCGCTTCGGAAAACCTATCTCCACGCCTCTTGATTGCTTGGGGGTTGATAGCTCAACGGTAGAGCAGCGTCCTTTTAAGTCGTTGGTTCAGGGTTCGAATCCCTGTCAACCCACCATGCATCGGATGAAAAAATCCGGGCCGCCCCGGAAAAAACGCCCCGCCGCCGCCGCTTCCCGCCATCTTTGCTTTTCTGATTCACTTCTCCTCCGCCCCCCGCTTCCGCCTCGTAAAAAACCAAGAAAGAAACGCCGCTCCGCAGTCCGTCCGCACTCCGCGCCTCGAGCAAACCTGTTGCAATGAACAGAAGTTCCCCGTAGGTGTCACAAAGAATCCTCCACGCCGCGCGTCCTGACGCGCCGGCGGAAAACCAAGAAAGAAATCATCATGAAAACAACAACCGCCAGCAAACAACTCATGGGCGCGCTTCTGGCCGTGCTCGCGCTCGCCCCCGCCCTCGCCGCCACCGCCCAGACCGCGCCGCCCACGCCAAAAACGGTCGCGCCCAACTACACGCCGCCGAAAAACGACCCGAAATATTACTACCAGGACGAAATCCAGTCCCGCGCCCACACGTGGGATTTTTATCTCACACCCGGCGTCATGATTCCCGGTGACGCCAGAATCAACAACGAGACCGTCTTCCTCCGCTGGCGCGACGAGGACGGGCATCGGCAAAGCGGCCGCATAAGGGGCGACTTGAAGCTCGACCTCGACACCGCGTTCGCCTTCGGACTCGGGTTCGATTACAACTTCACCGAAAACTTCGCCGCGGGCGCCGAGATGAATTTCTCGGCACCCGATTATAAAGGCGTGTTTCATGACGTGGACACTGGCGACACTTATCTAATCAACGGCGACGCGAACCTCTACACATTCAACGCCTTTGCGCAGTATAATTTTATAAAGGGGAAATTCACCCCCTTTGTAAGAGGAAACCTCGGCTTCATGTATCTTGATTCGGGGATTTCCTCCGGCTACAGGTGGAACTCGCATTACTATTACGACTATTACGACGAGCCGACGGTGGACGACACCTACCTCCTGCTCGGCGCCTCCGCCGGTCTCCGCTACGACTTCAACCGGCATGTGTCCGGAGCCATTTCCTACACGGCCAACTGGGTGAAGTCCGGCAAGGATTGGAAATTGAACCATCTCATCGGCGTCACCGCGGGCTGGAATTATTGATTTCCACCATCGCGCAAAAAAAACAATCCGCCCTCTCCGTAAAACGGGAGGGCTTTTTTGCGTCCCAAGTTTTGCGCCCGGTGCCGCCGCTCCGCCGTCACCAATCACCCGGGAAAAACCCCAAATCCCAAAGGGACAGATCCCAAACACCCACCGGCGCGGAAGCGCACCAAAGGAGCGCGGGCATCCATCCAAAAACAACATGAAATCACTGATGTTACGCGGCTCCGTCGTAACACGGATTTCCA
>JAITDF010000293.1 GCA_031282705.1 Opitutaceae bacterium
CGCCCCTTCAGGGCTTGGGGTTTTAATCAACGTTTTCCGTGGGTTCCTCGCTGCGCTCGTCACCCACGGCTAAATGCTGCCGCCCCTCCGGGGCTGAAAAGGTCAAGCGCTGTCTCCGCTTCCGCGTAACATCAGTTACGCAGCCAAAGGAATTCAGCGCTTCGCGAAGGCGCGGCGGCGGCGGTGCGTTCGCGGCGACATCATATCGTCCATCGTTCATCGTCCATCGTCCGCTGTTCGCTGTCTGCTGGAATCGGGGGGCGCACGCGTCTCGCGTGCCGTGTCCGGCGTCCCGCCGGACAGGGTTGGGCCGAAGGGCTTGGAATCCGCCGACTGGAAAGTCGGCGCTCCCGGCTTGGCCGGGACGCCCAAGCCGGCACGCGACATAAGCGGCGGGTGCCATAAGCGGTGGGAAGATATAAAAGGCGGGCGAAAACCAAGGGGCGGCGGCCGGTTTGTTTTGGAGTGCGGCGAGTCCTCGCCGCTTTTGACGGCGCGACTTGTCGCGCCGCCCGACGCCCGCCCCGCCGACGCCATTCCGGTTGCAAGCTGGAATAAGAAGCTGGAATCAGGGACGGACAAAGGCGCAGGCGGGATTCGAGGCCGCGGGGCGGCTGCCGCCATGCCCGCGCCACCTTGCGCGGCGCCTCATTCTTTGCGGACGGGGGCGGCGAGGCGCGCGATTTGCTCCCAGAGCTGGGCGGATTTCTGGCGGGCGAGGCCCTTTGCCTTTGCCACCTCGGCGGCACGGGCGGCGCGGTTTTCGGCGGCGATGCGGGCGAGGTCGTCGAGGTCGTAGAGAAAGACGTTTTCGAGATCGGCGACGGCCGGCTCGACGTCGCGGGGGAGCGCGAGGTCGATGAAAAAAAGCGGGCGGGCGCGGCGGGCGCGCATGGCGGCGGCGACGGCCTCGCGCGTGATCACGACGCCGGGCGCGGCGGTGGAGCACACGACGATGTCGCAGCCGGCAAGGTGGCGGGGGACGTTTTCGAGGGGAAGCACCGCGCCGTTGAAAAGGCGCGCCAGCGCGAGCGCGCGCCCGAAGGTGCGGCTGGCGACGGTGAGCGCGGCGGCGCCGCGGCTGTGGAAGGCGCGCGCGGTTTTCTCCGCAATCTCGCCGGCGCCGAGCAGGAGGATGCGGGCGCGGTCGAGGCGCCCGAAAATTTTCAGCGCCAGGTCAACGGCGACGTTGGCCGTGCTGATGACGCCTTCGGTGACGGCGGTGCGGGTGCGGATGTATTTGGCGTGCTGGAAGGTTTTTTGGAAAACGCGGTTGAGCACGGGGCCGGCGGTGCGGCGGGTTTGGGCGGCGGCGTAGGCGTCCTTCACCTGGCCGAGGATTTCGGTCTCGCCGAGCATCTGCGAGTCGAGCCCGGCGGAGACTTCGAGCAGGTGGCGGAGCGCGTCGGGGCCGTGGGCGCACCGGCGGATGGCCCGAAAGGATTCGGCGGGGATGTGCTGGAGTGCGCAAAATTCGGCTTCGATGCGTCCGATGGCGGCGGCGGCAGGGCCGGCGGCGGCGGGAGCGGTGGGAGCGGCGGCGAGGGTGGCGGGAGCGGCGGAGGCAGCGGAAGCGTCGGGGCCGGCGGCGGGAGTGATGGAGGCGGCGGTATCGGCGGGAGGGACGGCACCGGCGGCGGCGGGAGTGGCGGCGGCGATGTGAGCGCCGGCGGCGGGAGCGATGGCGGGCACGGCGGGGCCGGCGGCGGAAACGGCGGGGCCGGGACCGGGAGCGGCGGCGGCGGGATTGCAATCCACCGGGTCACAATCCGGGCCGCAATCCGGCGTGGCGGCGACGCCGTAGAATTCGACGCGGTTGCAGGTGTTGAGGATGGCGATTTCGCGGAGGCCGGGCAGGGCGGCGAGGCGGGCGTGGATGGCGTCGAGTTTGCCGGCGGTGAGCGCGAGGCGTTCGCGGAGCGCGAGGGGCGCGGTGTGGTGGCTGGCGCCGACGTAGAAAAAGACGGGGGCGGACGGGGGAGCCGATGACGGCCGGACACCGGCGCGCGGGGCGTCGGGACGCGAAGTGTCGGAGCGCGGGGCGCCGGAGCGAGGGACGCCGGGATGCGGAGTGCCGGGATGCAGGGCGCCGGGGGTGGCGGGCGGCTCGGTGCTCATGCGGCGGGCGTGCGGGCGGGCGCGGGAGCGGGCGTGGCGCGGAGGCGGCGCGGCGCGGCGTCATCGGTGGCGTCGGTGGCGGCGGCGGTGTCGGCGACGCCGACGCGGGGCTGGCTCCCGGCCGCCGGCGCGCGGGCGGCGGGGCGGGCGGCGGCATCCGGGTTCCTGCGGCTGGCATCGACGAGGCGGAGGGTGAGGATGGCGGCGGCGAAGAGGATGACGCATGTCCATGCGAGGCGTCTGGCAATGAGGCGGCCGGCGAGGCGGAGGGTGAGCGCGACGGCGTAGGCGGCCCAGACCGTGACGGTCGCGACGAGCTTGAGGGGGTTGACGGCGCCCGTGCCGTGGAGCCAGTGGATGGAACCGACCGCGAGCGCCGCGCCGAGGAGGGCGACGCCGGCGGCGAGGAGCCGGAGGTTGATGCGGTCGAGTTCGAGGAGGGACGGGAGAAAGGAGAACAGGCCGCGCAGGCGGTGCCGTTTCAGGCTGAAAAACTGAAGCAGCCACATGATGGAAGTGAGCGCGAGCAGGCCGAACACGCCGTAGCTGAAGAGGGCGGGCGCGGCGTGAAATTCGATCCAGTGGCCGCCGCCCGCCGCGCCGGCGCGCCGGGTGGCGTCCCAGGCGGGAATGGCGAGCGAGAGGAGGGTGAGCGCGGCGGCGAGCGCGGCGGTGAAGTAGCCGAGCAGGCTGAGGCGGAAGGTCGCGCCGACGACGAGGTAGAGGGCGATGGCCGACCAGGCGGTGAAGTGGAGGAGTTCAAAGAGGTTTCCGACGGGGAAGCCTTTCACGGCGAGGCCGCGCGCGCAGAGGCCGAGGGTCTGGAGGATGAAACCGCCCGCGACGATGGCATACATGAGGGCGCGCGGGTGGCGGCGCGCGCGCAGCAGCGACACGCTGCCGAGCACGAAGCCCGCGAGGTAAAACGCGGCGGCCAGCCAGAGCCAGGTGCGGTCGGTGAACAGGTGCATGGATTCTGCGAATGAAAAGCTGATGTTACGCGGAAGAAGCAGGTTTGGAAGTCTGCTTCTTTCCCCAAGGGCTGCGGAGAGCCAGGCAGGGCGAGCATCCCGCCTGCCTGATTGGAACGTAGGGTAAGCGTCCCGCTTGCCTGATTGGGAAGTAGGGCAAGCGTCCCGCTTGCCTGATTGGGAAGTAGGGCGAGCGTCCCGCTTGCCCGATTGGGAAGTAGGGCAAGCGTCCCGCTTGCCTGATTGGGTGAAAGAGGAACCGGCTCCCAGCCGCCTGAGCGGC
>JAITDF010000295.1 GCA_031282705.1 Opitutaceae bacterium
GTGGGGAAACCAGACGCTGCCGTTCCAGTAACCGTCGTTTCTATACTCGGGGGCCGAGCGGTCCACTGCCGAAAGGCCGACGGGCGTCCAGAAGCGGGAGGGTGAGAATAACTGCGCCACCAGCCGCCGCTGTTTTCGGGCATCGCATATCCCCGCCGCCAGCGGGAACAGTCCGTCCAGCCCCATGTTGAAGTTTGCCCCATCCGGTTCGTGATAAAGGGGTCTCAAAGGGCGGCCGCTCCTGTCGTGAAGCACATAGGAATAAACGCCGGCGGACTCGTCCCAACTGTGTTCCTCCAAGGCGGCGGAGAAAACCCCCGTGTCATTTTCATAATCCGCCAAATCCTCTTTCAACCCGAGCGCCGCCGCCGCGAAGCCGAGCGTCCGCGCGCAGCGGACGGCCAGCGCCGTGGTGATGACGGGGGAGGCGGATGCCTCCAGTTTTTTCTCATGCACGTATTTCTGGGGCGGATAATCATCCCATCCCCCGGAATTATAAAAATAATCCCAAGGGCGCAAAAGTCCGGACTTCAACGACCGCAGCGTCGAGCCATCCCCGTTTCCGCTCAAAAAACGATAATAACGCCGCAATGAATCGTAATGCGTTCTTATGGATCTTTTCCCCTCCGGGCTTCCCGCCCCGAGACGGTTCCACAGTTCATGGGCGAGATGTATCTGCATCGGGACCATGCTCCCGTGCTGGATGAATGCCGCGTGCGGATTGCCGGGACTGGTGAGATACTGGGCGAGGTTTTCTTCCGCCTGCCCCGGGTCGATTTCAAGCAGGCCCAGCCCTATGAATCCGGAGTCCCAGGTGTAAAGACTGTTCCACCAGCGCCCAGGCGGGCGGTGGCGCACATATTGGCGCTGTGTATAAACCGGGAACACCGCGTTGCTTAACGTAGTTGCAGCCATGCGATCCTGGCTGAATGAAAAATGCTTCCCGCCGGGATTCGACTTGAATGAGAACACAAACCGTCTCGCCCTCGCGTGGGCGGACTCAAACCGCCCGGCTCGCTTCTCCGGGCCGCCTTCGAAAAAGGCGGCAAATGTTCTTTTGATTTGAGCGGGCGAGCCTTTCCATGCCAGACCCCGGAGGACGGTTTTACTCCTTGGCGCAAGCAATAGGGGGCGGATGAATATATTACTGAAATGGCCGGCAGCGTCCCCTTGGAGTGTTTCGTGGACATGGTCATGCACGTTATGGCGGAGAAAACGGTCCAGCTCTTTGTTGAGTATCCAGCGTGTCTCAAACTGTTTTGCATCCCATGCGATTCCATAGTGCTGGCTCACGTCGGGATATTTTAATATCTGCGCGGCACGGGCGTCATCATACGGCACGCATGACGGCTGGTGGATCCAGACGACTTCCCTTACTCTGACATCTCCAGCCGCGGCGGGCGCAAGCGCGAGAAATGCGATTTCTTCCTGCCCTGCGCCGCCCAAGGATTCAAACTTGAACACATGTCTGCCGGCCTGAAGGGTTCCCAGCCGGCATTCGATGTTTTCAAACCCGCCATGTCCGGATTTCAGCAATCCGATTTTTTTCTCATGATTATTTATCCCGTTTTTTTTGAGACAAAAACATCTGGTTCCCCTGAGGCGTATGATAAGTCGCGCATCCCGCATCGCAGCATCCAGGGTGAACGCGTAACAGGCCGCGGCCCCGGCATTGCGGGCAAAACCACCCAAAGCGCTGCCATCCAGAAATCCGTTCCCTCTTACTTCGCCGCGATAAAGCCCGTCCGGTGTCAGGTGGTCCACCGGGGTTTGTCCTGCAAAGTCCAGCGATTCATAATCCAAAGGATGCTTGACCACGGCACCGCCGGTCTTCGCCTCCTCGGGGTTTTCCCATTCGACATGGATGCGATGCAGGGGGGCGTCGGAATCATTGGAAAGCGTCGGGAAATTCATTGACGCCATCGAATGCAATGCCGCGGAAACCGGCCGCGCGGTGTTATTCACAAATTCGCATCGCACAAATAATCCATCCCCGTCCGGCTGGGCATCCGGGACGGGCCTGAACCAGGCGGCATTCATGTAAACCCGGTCTTTCCAGACCAGTTCATGCCGGGTGCTGAAATAAGTAAAATCCGGGGCGCACTCCCATGGATGCCAGTTGGATTCCCACGTCACATTCGGCACATCCACGCGCCGGCGATAAAAGGCGGGAAACACGCTCAGGTCAAAACGCAGCCCCCGCTTTTTGTCCGCGATATGCGAGGCTCCCGCATAGCATTTTGAATACGGTCCCCAATCGGAAAGAGAGAGGTCGTGATTCTTGGGGGTGAACATGGAACTTCGTTTATTGCAGTGAGTGGCCCAGCTGTCCGTCATCCCCGATGGTGACTCTGCAAATAGTGCTGCCGTCACGAAGCTCCAGCGTCTTTTCATCAATGCGAACCGCCTGGAACGCGCCGGGGGTTTCATCCGTTGACTGGATGCAAAATGCGTTCAGAAACTCCATTTTTTCATCAACGGGAGAAGAAAGCTCCAAGTGGAATCCTCTTTGGAATTTTTGCGACGCTGTTTTGGGTGTCAGCGATACTTCCACAATTGTCGGCGCGGTTTTTGCCGCCAGTCCTGTGTCCAGATTTTGCAGGACAAGCCTCGCCGGTCCGTTTTCCATGACAAACCGTCCGTTGCCCAGGGAGGCCGGTTGTTTGTCCGTGTGCAAACGCCATTGATAGGAATGTTTTTTCTCTGATTGCATCCGGTCGCGAATCACGAGGAAACGGCCCTGAACCAGCAGCAGGTCGCGGCGCATTTCCTTTATTTGCAGCGCGTCGTCATAGGCGGCCTCGAATATCGCCGTTGCCGCCGCGAAGTCCGGGCCCATGCGGACGTTTTCCATGCGGATCATGTTGTATTCACTTTGCGGTTTGGCGCGGAACGTTCCCCATGTCGTGCCTCCTTTGTGCTGCCCGATGCCATCCACCAGGATCGAATTATGGTCGGCCGTTTCCTTTATGCCCACATAGCCGGTGTCGTTTGCCAAAAAAACGCCCTTGGAAAATAATATGAACGAGCCGGCATCGGGGTGCGCGTGACCGAGCGAGGAGCGCCACTCCGGGCGTGTTGGCTGGTTCACGGCGTAGCGGTGGCCGGCGGGCGGGCCGGACTTGAAGGCCAGCGCGGTCGCCTGCGGATCACCCCAGCGCGCGCGCCAGTGGACGACGCCAGTGTCCGGAAAATAATGCCACGGGGGCGGCTCCGCGCGCGCCGGCGATGGCACGGATTTTTCGGGCAGCTCCGGCGCGAGCAACAGGCGCAAAACGGCGTCGGAGCGCCAGAGGCCGCCGGCGGGCGCAGCCTCGCGGAGCCAGTCGCGCAAAAACGCGCCGCCCTGCCGGCGCGCAAGCAGGAGCGGGGCGGCGAAATTGGTGTCGGTGGCAAGCGAGTGCCATGGCGCATCGTAGCCTTTTTGCCCGGTCTTGCTGTTCGCATCGCCGCGCGGGCCGCAGTCGGCGAAGTCGAACACGTGGCGCGAGCCCGGCGTGTGAATGTGGGCCAGATACAGCCCGGTGTCGCGCAACGGCGGCCGGTCGAACCAGTTTTCCCCGGTTGTCCGGTCGAGCGCAAACGCGGCGCCGATGGTGAATTGGGCGGTGAAGCTCCAGTAGGTCGCGCCCTCGAAAAACCAGCCGTCCTCGGGCAGCGCGTCGAAGGCGCGGCGCAGCGCGTTTTTCGCCCAGATTCCCCAGCGGACGGCGTCCTCATGCTCGTCCGCCAGCGCGCACGCTGCCGTCAGCAGTCCGGCGACGGGGATGGAAAAATGGTTTTGCTCGTAGGGGTAATAGTCCGCCGTGATCAAATCGTGGTAGGTTTGCCCGGCTTGTTTCACGAGCGCAACGCGCAAGGCGTGCGCCAGTTCGCGCGGCCCGGCGTCCTTCAGCACATCATACATCAACGCCAGCCCCGTCAGCGCGTGGCCGGCGCGGAGATCCTCCACGGTCTTGACGAGTTTTCCCGTGAATGCCACGGGCGCGCATTTTTCTAGCGTCTCGCGCCATGACATCAGCAAATTCATATACTCGTCCCCGCCGCCCGCGCGCCACGCGCAGGCGACGCGCGCCAGCGAGACAAACACCGAGCCGTCCACCTTGGCGGACGGGTCTTTCGGGGGCTGGTGCAAATCGTTCTGATTCGGCCCGTATTTTTTCAACAACGCCGGGTTCTCCTTGTAAAACGCGACGGCGCGCACGATGTCCCGCTCGTCCGCAAAAAGGCGCGGGTGCGCGCCGCGTGCTTCGGGGCGGATGGAAAATGCGCCCTCGAACAGTTGCCCGCGGCTGGAGGAGTCCGCGTCGCCGCACGCCGCGCCGGACGCGAGCAGGAATATTATTATATACAGGAATGAGGCGCCGGCGTTTTTCATTGTTTCTCCCGGAAAATAAAAAAACGGGCGCCGCCCGCCGCGAGCAAAAACAGGAGGAAAGGCGCGCCGGGCGCGCCACCGCCATTGAAATTGCCGCTGCCTTTGTCGAGCGATTCCGGCACGTCATAGGACTCGATGGCGCGTGCCATCGCCGGTGTCACGGTCTCGCCCGTCTCGATGTCGAGGACCCGGATTGCCAGGTTGCCTGTGTCGGCGATAAACAGCAGGTCGCGGCGCGCGTCGGCGGCGACGGCCTCCGGTTTGTTGAATTGCGCGCCGGTCAAAACGCCGTCGCGGAAACCGGGCGCGCCCGCGGTTCCGGCGAGGGTTGCGACGGTGCCGCCGGTGATGATGCGGATGAGCGAGTTTTCCGTGTCGGCCACGTAGAGCGCGCCGTCGGCGACAGTCACGCCGGCGGGTTTGCTGAAGCGGGCGGCCTCGCCCTCGCCGTCGGTGGCGCCGGTGGCGCCGGGTTTGCCGGCGAGCGTGGTGACGACGAAGCCGCCGCCGGGCGCGGGTGCGGGGGCGATGGCGCGGATGGCCGAGTTGGCGGTGTCAGCGACGTAGAGAATGCTTTCGTCCTCGCTGAGCGCGAGTCCGAGCGGCGTGTTGAAATGCGCGGTGTCGCTGCCGGACACGCCTGGTTCGCCGGCGATGGTCGTGACCGCGCCGCCGGCGGGATCAAGCACGCGGATGGCGTGATTGCCCGAGTCGGCGATGTAGAGCAGTCCGGCGGAGTCGCGCGCAAGCCCGGCGGGCGCCTTGAAGCGCGCGGACGCGGCGGGGCCGTCGGCGAAAAGGGCGCCGGCGTCGGTGCCGGTGACGGCGACGGGGGCGCCGGCGAGGGTGGCGACCGAGCCGCTGGCGAGGTCCACGGCGCGGACGACATTGTTGCCGGTGTCGGCCACGAAGAGGGTGCCGGTGCCGAGCGCGAGGCCGCGCGGGGCGTTGAAGCGGGCGGAGCGGCCGGCGGCATCCACCCGGCCGGGCGGGTCGAGCGGGTCGCCGGCGAGGATGTGCATGGCACCGTCGAGGTCCATATATTCGACGGTGTTTCTGACGCGGTTGGCGGCATAAATGACGCCCTTGCGGTCAACGGCCAGCGCGGATGCGCCGAGCGAGTGCGGCGGGTCAATCGTGAGCATCACCTCGTTGCCGTGCAGCGGCGGGTTGTTGCCGATGGTCGCGGTGTAGCGGAGCCGCGCGTTGTTCAGGGTCTGCGAGACTTTTTTCAGCGTGAGCACCGCGCCGTTGTCTGCCGTGGCGTAGCCGGCCGGGCCGAGCGTGGCGACGCTCTTCCATTCCGCGCCGTCAAAGTATTCCCAGCCGAACATCGCGCCGGTGATGGACTCGCTGGAGAGCGAGGCGTGGAATACAAGGTCGCCGCCGGCGGTCATGCGCGCGGGCGCGATTTGCCCGAGGGACGGCGTGAGCAGATACGACTTGGTGGACTCGATGACGAGCGTGAGATGAACCGGCTGCGGCGGGTCGTCTCCGGACAATGTGTCCAGTTCGACCGTGATGGCCGCCTTGCCGGTTTCGGGGATGCCCCCGGGCACCCTGGTAATCACGATGGCCGTGTCGGAGTCGCGCCGCCAGTCGGCCGGGGGCACCTCGACGCCGCCGACGCTCACCTTGGTGATTGCGCCCAGCGTCGCCGCGGTGTCCGGGCCGGGAAAATCCTTGCCCAGAATCGTCAGGCTTTCGCCGGGCAAAAACATGCCGGGCGTGATGCCCGTGATGGTCGTGGTGGTGGGCGGCGGCGTGGTGCGCTCCTTGAGTTGCGCCTTGTAGAGCGAGGCCGGATTCAGGCCGGTTTGGTTGGTGCCTTCAATAATGCCGCCGGTGCCGTTGTCGGTGGTGTTGCCAAAGCAGCCGATGGCGTAGTTCTGCGCTGCCGGCGGTTTTTCCGCGATGATGGTCCAGGCGGGAACCGCGTCGGGGGCGCCGCCGGAGTTGCCGCGCCAGATCACCGAGTTCACCGCCGACCAGCCGTGGCTCTGCACGGTGCCCTGGTTTTTCCGGTTGTGCAGCGCGATGGTTTTCGGGATGCCGGTGTAGGCGGGGTGGCGGATTTCCACATTGTCATAAAGCAACGCCTGCGCCCAGTGGCGATGCCCCTCGACGGTGTGCAGGCTGTAGTCGGCCACGCAATTCAGGAACACGATGCCCGAGGTCGTCGCGCCCGCCCCGTCGGTGACAAACGAGTGCCGGCCGTTGCGCGCGTAGCATTCCTGAAACAGCACCAGCTGCGCGCCGCTCGCGTAGAAATTGTAGCGTCGCGCGCCGTTGATGGCGGAGTGCGGCTCGATGGCGCGGCAGCGCAGCACCGTGGCGCGCGTGCTGTTGCCGCCGACGTAAATCCCGGCGCATACAAAGCGCCGCGCGGTCGTGTCGCGCACCCAGCAGTTTTCCGTTTCCACCAGTTCGACCGCGTTCGTGGCGTGGTTCTCCGCGCCCGGCCCCTCCGTTTCGATGTCTATAAATACATTATCCACCGCCGAGCGCGTGGTGATGCCGGTCGCGTCGTAGCGAAACACATGGCTTTGCGAAAGCGATTTCTTTAATGTGTTAAACACCGGCGCGTCCACGGTCAGCGTCTTCGTTGCCTCGTCCACATTTGTTATATAACGGTGGTAGCGCAGGTCAAAATTTCCCGCCTGCCACGGGAGGAAACCCGCCCCCGCGCCCGTCGCGCCGCCCTGGTCAACCGCGTCAATCCATGCCTGCGTGGAAGGGTGCCGGATGATAATCGCGTCGCCCTCGTGGTAAAGCGACGGATTTTCCACCTGAAAACTGGTTTCGCCGACATGCACCACGTCGGAGGTGATGTTGCTGCGCGTGTCAGGGATCTCGGCTGCATACTGGTCGGTGAAATACGGATCGGCGCTTGCGCCCTTTTGCCCGCCGATTTTGACCACGGGGGCCGTGCCGGTGCCGGTGCGGCGGATGACGGTATTGGCCGTCGCGTCTTCCGAGGCGCCGCCCTCGCCGGCCAGCACCACGCCGGAGCAGGGGATGCGAATCGTGTCGCTGACTTCGTAGAGGCCCTTCGCAAGCAGCACCGCGCCGCGGTAGCCGTTGGCATCGGGCGCGAGCGCGCCGACGGCGTCAATCGCGGCTTGGATTTGCGCCAGGTTGTCGCCGGCGGCGGGCGAGAGTGTTTGTCTTGCCGGCACCTGTCCGCTGCCCGAGCCGATGAGCGGGAGCTCCACGCCGCCGCCCATGTAGCCGGCGTGGCTGAAATCGGGGATGCGGTTGCCCTCCGCGTCGCTCTGGTAGCTGAAACGGCCCGCGCTGTCCGGAGTCGCCCAGTCCGAGGTCCACGTTTGGGTCGGGGCGGGGCTGACGGTGAGCGCGCCCGTCGCAGTGTCG
This sequence comes from Opitutaceae bacterium, assembly GCA_031282705.1. Lineage (GTDB taxonomy): Bacteria > Verrucomicrobiota > Verrucomicrobiia > Opitutales > Opitutaceae > Termitidicoccus. The sequence continues at coordinate 7,754 of JAITDF010000295.1, forward strand.
GTCTGTCCCGAGGCGTTGCCCACGGTCACGGAATACACGCCGCCGTCCGCCTCCCGCGCGCCGGGCAGGCGCAGCACCGCCGAGTCCGGTGCGCCGGCGATGGGGGCACCGTCCTTGAACCATTGGTAATGCGTCTGCGACTCGCTGGCCGCCGTGACGGACAGGATGACCGAATCGCCGGCCGTCACCGCGCGGTCGCCCAGCGGACCGACAATCACGGGGCGCGCGGAACCGGTTTCCACCTTCAGGCCGTGGACGGTGACCGCGCCGATGGTGCCGTTCGTTTTGCCGATGGCAAAGGTGTCGAACGCGGTGACTTTGTTCGCCGAGGTGTCCGTGTAAGTATGATAACATTTCTCCACGCCGCCGGCATCTTTGATGGTGAACTCGAACAACAGGCTGCTCTCGGCCTGCCGGGTAAGTTTGAAAATGCCTGTATGGATTTCATCGGGCGTCAGAGGCTCCGTCTGCCCGTTGTTGGCGGCGTTGGTTATCAGTTTTGTATAGGCGTTCAGGCTGTTCAGGAGCGCCTGCCTGTCGGTGTCGTTGCCCGCGTCGCGCCGCCGGACATTGGCGTTTTTCGTGCTGGCATTGGGGTTGATCAGCATCAGATATCCATTGTATCCCATGAAAATCGCGTTTGACACTCCGATTTGATCCGCGGCGGCACGGCCTCCCGCCGAATTGAATATGCCAATGCGCACGACCCCGTCGGCGGACGGCAACACACTGGCGCCGCTCGCCGGAGTCAGGGAGAACTTGAAACTGATGGTCAGCGTGTCACCGACGGGCACCGTGGCGAACACGCCTTCGTTGGTGAAATTCCCGATGATAAAGTGACCGTTGCCGGTGGTGTTCATGGAGAAGCGTCCCGTGGTTTCGGCAAGGCTGGTCGAGGCGGTCGAGCCATACCACTCGGCGCTGCGCGGCACGTCGAGCGTCTTGCGCGCGTTGGAGTTGGTGGTGCCGGGCAGGGAGGACGAAAAGTCGTCGTCCATGAGGACGGTGGCGCGGGCGGCGCCGGCGCCGGCGAGGAGGAGGGCGGCGACGGGTGCGAGAATGCGCGCGGCGGGCGGGCGGGAGCGGGGCGCGGCGGCGCAGGGCAGGACGAGGCGGGGATGTTGCGTCATGGTGGAGGGCGGGTTGAGGGTGGGCGAGGGTGCGAAGACGATGGACGGACGTTTTCCGTTTTCGCGCGGGCGGACAATGGTGTTTGCGTTCACTCATGCGAACATGTTGCCTTTCCCCCATGGAACAGCCCACGCAAGCCGACATCGCAAAACTCGCGAAGGTTCACCGGACGACGGTGAGCCTCGCGCTCAAAAACGACCCGCGCCTCCCGGAGCCGACCCGCGCGCGCATCCTCAAAATCGCGGACAAGCTCGGCTACACGCCCGACCCGATGCTCTCGGCGCTCATCGCGCGGCGTGTGCACCGGCAGGAGAAGCCGTTCCAGGGCGTGCTCGCGTGGCTGGCCAACAACGAGGGCCGCTGGGACTGGCGCCGGATTTTCCACGAATACCACGAGGGCGCGACGAGCCGGGCGAAACGCTACGGCTACAATATAGAGATATTCGACCTGCAAACCCCGGGCATGACCCTCGCGCGCATGGGCGCCATCCTCGCGGCGCGCAACATCCGCGGCGTCCTCGTGGTTCCGCAACCGAGGCCGGACGTGGACTTGACGGCTTTCCCTTGGGAAAAATTCTCGGCGGTGGCCTTCGGCTATTCCCTTAAAAAACCGCAATTGCACACGGTGGGCTCGTCGCAGTTTCAGGGGCTGAAGCTGGCCATGCGCAAGCTGACGGGGCTGGGCTTCCGGCGCATCGGCTTCGTGTTCACGCCGGCGCACAGCGAAGCCATCAACCATCACTACCTCGGCGCGTATCTGGCGGAGGAATGGATGCGCGCCGGCGCCGTCCGCATCCCGCCGTTCGACGCGACCGGCGATTTTCGCGCGTGGTATCGCCGGCACCGGCCCGAGGTGGTGATCGCGAGCAGCGGCGGGCGTTTTCTGGAACGCATCCGCGAGGCCGGGCTGCGCGTGCCGGAGGACATCGGCATGGTGTGCCCGTTCTTCCCTTCGCGGAGCGACTCGTGGTCGGGTGTGTATGAAAACAGCGTGCGCGTCGGCGAGGTGGCGGTGGACGCGGTGGTCTCGATGATACACCGTGGCGAGCGCGGCGTGCCGGAAATCCCGCAGCGCACCTTGATAGAGGGCGTGTGGGTGCCCGGAAAAACGCTGCCGGCGGCGGCGCGTGACGGCGGAAAATGATAAATGGAG
>JAITDF010000434.1 GCA_031282705.1 Opitutaceae bacterium
CGGCGTTCTCGGCGAGACCGCCCTGCCAAAATCTGCCGACTGCGTAACAGCAGTCCCATCAGATCGAATTTTGCGCCCCTTGTTGCGCACGGGTGCAACCCCGGCCTTGCCTTGGCGGCTCCTTTCGGGCCATGCTCCGGCATCATGCGCCTGCCTCATTTTGCCGCTCCCCTCGTTGTGCTGCTTTGTCTCCGGTTTGCCGGTTGCTCCCCGGCGCCGGACCCTTGGCAAATCCCGCTGTCCACCGCCACCCCGTCCGATTTTGCCAGTGCGACCGACCGGCTCGCCCGGCGGCTTTCGCGCGGGCAAATGCAGGAATTCGAGGAGTGCGTGGTTGAGTTCAAGACCCGGATCGTCCTGGACAAGGCCGCCACCGGCTCCGACGCGGTCCACGCGCTCGCCTGCCGGCAGCTCAACGGGCTCACGCCTTATCAGGTTCTTTTGAAGGGCTATGAGTTGAAAATCGCCCGCTATGCCGGCGACATTTCCGTCCACCAAGGCAATCTCGACGGGATGACCCGGAGGCATTTCGAGCTTGGCCGCTCCGAGTCGTCGTTGAAATCGAACGACCACTACATCAACTTGGTGGAACACATCGCCAAGCTGAACAGCGGTCTCGAAAAAGCGCGCGAACGTCTCGCCGAGTTGCAAAAGACGCCGCCCGTGGTCGCGCATTCCTGAACAAGAACAAGGGGGGCACTTTCCATTTGCCGGGACATCCCCGGTAAACGCGGGGGGCGATTCAAGAGGATCGCCCCTCCAGCGGGAATCTTTTCTCTTTTCCATCTTCCTGATGAGAGAAGAAAGAGAAAGAATAAAGAGAAAGAGGAAAGAGAACGATGGACGATGGACGAGAAACGAATGGGGAAGGGGGGCGCATTGGTGGGCGAGGAAATGCTCAAGCCTTTTCGTGCTGCGTTTTGCGGGCCGCGTCTTTCGGCTGGCGGTTTGAAAGGCGGTTTTCTTAACTGACGCCTTGACCGCCTTGACGCCTTAACGCCTTTCCCTCCTCGCCATGCTCATCCACCGCGGCTCCTCCGCCCTTTCCCGATTCCGCCTCAACAAACTCCGGCAGGACCTCGCCGCCGCCGGCGTCCCCGTCGTCCGCATCGCCGCGCGATTCCTCCACGTCGCCGAACTCGCCGACCCCGCCGCCACCGAGCTGCCGCCCGCGCAGCAAGCCATCCTCGAAAAACTCCTTGCCTACGGCCCCCGGGAGAAAGGGCCGGAGGCTGAACAAAACCCCGCCGCCGCTCCCGCCACCATCGCCGCTCCCGCCGCCGCCGCCATCTCCGCCCCCCCCGCCGCCGGCAGCATTTCCCTCATCGTCGCCCCCCGCCCCGGCACCATTTCCCCCTGGTCGAGCAAGGCCACCGACATCGCCCGCATCTGCGGCCTTGCCTCCGTCAAACGCATCGAACGCGCCATCGCCTACGCCGTCGAACTCGACAACGCCGCCCTCCAGCCCCCGCTCCACGTCCTCCCCCCCGCCAGGCTCGACCTCCTCCGCGCCCGCCTCCACGACCGCATGACCCAGGCCGTCTTCGCCGACCCCGGCGAACTCGCCGCCCTCTTCCGCCGCGGGCAGCCGCGCCCCATGACCACCGTCCCCCTCCTCGCCCAAGGCCGCGACGCCCTCCTCCGCGCCAACCGCGACCTCGGACTCGCCCTAGCCGACGACGAAATCGACTACCTCTCCCGCGCCTTCACCGCGCTCGGCCGCGACCCCGCCGATGTCGAACTCATGATGTTCGCCCAGGCCAACTCCGAACACTGCCGCCACAAAATCTTCAACGCCACTTGGGAAATCGACGGCCTCCCCCGCGACCGCTCGCTCTTCCAGATGATCCGCCGCACCCACGAACTCCACTCCGCCGGCATCCTCTCCGCCTACCAGGACAACGCCGCCGTCCTCGAAGGCACCCGCGGCGGACGCTTCCACCCCGACCCCGCCACCGGCGACTACGCCGCCTGCGAACAGGACATCCACATCCTCTGCAAAGTCGAAACCCACAACCACCCCACCGCCATCTCGCCCTTCCCCGGCGCCGCCACCGGCAGCGGCGGCGAGATTCGCGACGAAGGCGCCACCGGCCGCGGCGCCAAACCCAAGGCCGGCCTCACCGGCTTCACCGTCTCCAACCTCCGCCTCCCCGGCGCCACCCGCCCTTGGGAAAACGCCACCGCCGCCACCGGCAAACCCGGCCGCATCGCCAGCGCCCTCGACATCATGATCGAAGGCCCCCTCGGCGCCGCCGCCTTCAACAACGAATTTGGCCGCCCCAACATCAACGGCTACTTCCGCACCTACGAAGCCATCGTGCCGGCGGCGGTGCCGCCATCGGTGCCGCCGGCTTCGCCGCCGCCGCCGCCGCCGCCGGCATCGACGCCGGCAGTTGAAGTTGAAAGTTTAAGTTTAAGAAAAAACACCGCCGCCACCGCGCCCGCCACCCCCGTCACCGCCGCCACGCCCTCCGCCCCCGCCGCCGCGCGCACTTCAACTTCAACTTCGACTCCCAACTTAAACCACCGCGCGGCGGACTGCGCCACCGAGCTGCGCGGCTACCACAAACCCATCATGCTCGCCGGCGGCCTCGGCAACATCCGGCCCGGCCACGTCCGCAAAGCCCCCGTCAACCCCGGCGACCACCTCATCGTCCTCGGCGGCCCCGCCATGCTCATCGGTCTCGGCGGCGGCGCCGCCAGCTCCATGACCAGCGGCGCCGCCCAGGCCGACCTCGACTACGCCAGCGTCCAGCGCGACAACCCCGAAATGCAACGCCGCTGCCAGGAAGTCATCGACCACTGCTGCGCCCTCGGCGACGAAAACCCCATCGCCTTCATCCACGACGTCGGTGCCGGCGGCCTCGCCAACGCCCTCCCCGAACTCGTCAACGACGCCGGCCGCGGCGGCCGCTTCGACCTCCGCGCCATCCCCAACGACGAACCCGGCATGACCCCGCTCGAAATCTGGTGCAACGAATCCCAGGAGCGCTACGTCCTCGCCGTCCCCCCGGCCCGCCTCGACACCTTCCGCAAACTCTGCGCCCGCGAACGCTGCCCCTACGCCATCGTCGGCGCCGCCACCGCCGAAAAACGCCTCCTCCTCGAAGACCCCCTCCTCCACGCCACCCCCATCGACCTCCCCCTCGAAATCCTCCTCGGCAAACCCCCCCGCATGACCCGCCGCCAGACCACCCACCCCCCCCCCCCCCCCCCCCACCCCACCCCCCCCCGCACCCACCCCCAACCCCACCGCCCCCCCCACC
>JAITDF010000163.1 GCA_031282705.1 Opitutaceae bacterium
CCGCTTTTGACGGGCAAATTTATTTGCCCGCCAGCGGGGGCGGGAGGGTTCGTAGTGTCGGGGGGATTTGCAAGGTCAGAGGCGTCCGGGGCGGCGCGACAGGTCGCGCCGTCGTTCCGAGCGAAGCGAGAAGCCTGACAAGCGGCGGGAACTCGCCGCACTCCAAAAAGACCAGCGGCTTCGCCGTCGAGGCGGCCGGGGGCCGTTTCCGCGCCGGGGGGCGGCTTGTCACTTGCCTCTTGTTCCTTGTCACTTGCCGCTTTGGCGCGGAGCGCCGCCATGGTTTTTTCCCGGCGGCGGGCGGCGATCCAGCGGGCGTTGCGCAGGTAGAAGGGGAGGCGCAGGTAATCGGCGGGGGTCTTTTTCGCGGCGTCCTCGATGTAGCGGATTTCCACGCCTTCGGCGCGCATGGCGTCGAGGAGGGGTTCTATTTTTGCCATCGCGACGAATTTGCGCGCGGTCCAGGCGAGGCGGAGGCGCGAGACGCGGCAGGCGGCGGCGACGCCGGCGGGGCCGGCGGAGTAGTTGAGCATGGCGCAGACGCGGCCCATGGATTGCACGCCGAAGAAGGCGCCCACGGCGGCGGTGCTGTTGGCGATGAGCAGGCCGACGGGGTCGCCGTGTTTCGTGCCGGCGCAGAGTTTGGGGCCGAGGAAGAGGCTGGCGGCGAGGAGGCGGCGGTAGGTGACGGGTTTGAATTGCGGGTCGTCGAGGATGGGCATGCCGTGGCCGTGGCGGATGGCGGCATCGACGAGGCTTTGGAAGAGGGTGGCGTTGTTGTCGGCGGTGGCGACGTTGATCTGGGCGAGGATGTCGTAGAGGTCGCGCGCCATGTGCTGGCGGCCTTCGCGCCCGAGGACGCCGGGCGGCGGGTGGAATTTGCGCGGGGGCAGGATGGTGAGGGTGATCCGGGGGAACCAGCGGCGGCGGACTTTGCCTTCGAGCCGCGAGAAGAGGGTGTGCACGGCGCCGTCGATTTGCACGGGGATGAGGTCGGCGTTGGCCTTGTCGGCGATGAGGCCGGGGCCTTCGTAAACTTTCATGATGCCGCCGGTGACGGTGAGGCGGCCTTCCGGGAAAATCGCCACGGGCGTGCCGGCGCGGGCGAGGGTGGTGAGCGCCTTGATGGCCATCGGCTTCGTGGGGTCGACGGGGTAAACGTTGACCGCCCAGAAAAAGGGCCGCAGCCACCAGCGGGCGGCGAACTCGGTGCTGATGGCGAAGGTGGGGCGCACGGGCAGGAACGCGGTGAGCAGCGCGGCGTCGAGGAACGAGGTGTGGTTGGCGATGATGACGCGGCGTTTGCCGGCGCGCTTGAAATTCTCCGCGCCGCGCACCTCGACCTTATACAGCGCCTTCAGCGCCCAGCGCAGAAAGGTGTGCACGACCGCCTCGGGCACGAGGGCGATGATGTAGCAGGCGATGACGGCGTTCGCGACGGCGAGCAGCAGGATGAGCATCCACGCGGGCAGGCCGAGCGCGAAGAGCGCGCCGCAGACGAGCGCGACGGCGGCCATGAAGAGGGAGTTCACGACGTTGTTCGCCGCGATGATGCGCGAGCGGTGCGCGGGCGGCGCCCAGATCTGCATGAGCGTGTAGAGCGGCACGCTGAAAATGCCGCCGCACACGGCGATGCCGAGCAGGTCGGCGCAGAGGCGCGCCCCGGTGAGCGAGAGGAAGGTGAACGTCTCCGTCGCGTAACGGTCGCCGAGGCCGGCGGTGAGCAGCGCCGCGTCGATCATGAACAGCGAGATCGCCAGGCCGGCGAGCGGGACGAATTTCGCCGTGGCCTCGCCGCGCAGGATTTTGTTGCACAGCATCGAGCCCGCGCCGATGCCGACGGCGAAGATCACGAGCAGCGCGGTGACGGTGCGGTTGCCGGAGTGGAGCTGCGACTCGACGTAGGCGGGCGTGAGCGTGAGCCAGAAAATGCCGATGAGCCAGAACCACGAGATGCCGAGGATGGCGCGAAAGATGCGGCGGCGGCGCGCGGTGAACCGGATGAGGCCGGCGGTGGCGGCGGCGATGTTGAGGTTGATTTTCAGGCCGGGCGACTCCGAGGGCGCGGCGGGCACGCCGAGGCTCGACGCCCAGCCGGCGACCGCGCAGACGAGCAGCACGGCGCACACCCAATACGCGCCGCCGGGCGCCTCGATGAGCAGCCCGCCGAGCAGCGTGCCGCCGAGGATGACGACGTAGGTGACGGCCTCGAAGATGGAGTTGCCGGCGACGAGTTCGTCCTCGCGGAGGTGCTGCGGGAGCAGCGCGTATTTGAGCGGGCCGAAGAAGGCGGACTGCGTGCCGAGCAGGAAGATCGTCACGAAGAGCATCCAGGGGTTGCCGAGCAGGAGCGCGGCGGAGCCGAAGATGAGGATGATGATTTCCCAGAGCTTCACGAGGCGCACGAGGCGCGACTTCTCGAACTTGTCGGCGAGCTGCCCGGCGACGGCGGAGAAGGCGAAGAACGGCAGCGCGAAGAGCGCGGCGATGATCTGGGTGACGACGGAGGCGTTCCAGCCGTGGGCCTTCGCGAAGTGAAACGTGGCGAGGATGACGAAGGCGTTTTTGAAGACGTTGTCGTTGAACGCGCCGGCGAGCTGCACGACAAAGAGCGGCAGGAAGCGCCGGGTTTTGAAAAGATGAAGGATGCGGCCGGGGCCGGGAAGGGAGTCGGGCATGGGAAGACGGGCGGGTTTGGTTTGCGGCGCCCGGCGGCCGCGCATCCAGCGATGCGGACGATGGTTTCGCGGGTGCGCGGCAAGGACGCCGGACCGGGAGACATTCGCCGCCGCGCGCGCCGCCGTCAATCACGGGTGCGGGGCAAAGGAAAACCCGCGCGCGGCCCGAAACGGACGGCCCGGGCAGCATCGCCTCCGCCATGCGGCCCGCGGCGGCCATGCGGCCCGCGGCGGCGGCGTTTGCAAAAACCGACGCCAACACCCTCCCCGGCACCCCCGGCCCCCGGCGCAAAACGCAATCCGGCCAAAAATGAAACCTTGGAAGCCCCCGCCATTCCCTTCATGATCGAATTTGCCATGAGCACCCAACCCACGCCACCCGCGTCCGACACGCCACCCGCCGCCAAAACCCGGCACATAGCCGTGTATTGGGACTTTGAAAACATCCACATCGAATGCTCCAAAGCCATCGGCCTGGTGCCCGGCAAAAACGCCGTCCAGTCCCACTCCGTCGCCGTGGAACCCATCATGCGCCACATCAAAAGCCTCGGCATCGTGTCGCTCTGCCGCGCCTACGCCGACTGGCGCCACCTCTCCATCTACGCCGGCGACCTCCTCTCGCACTCCATCCAGCTCGTGCAAATGTTCCCCTCGACCGGCGCGGGGAAAAACAGCGCCGACATCCAGATGTGCCTCGACATCCTCGCCGACAGCGCCGCCTTCCCCCACCTCGACACCGTCGTCATCATCGCCGGCGACAGCGACTACATCCCCCTGATCCAGAAACTGCGCGCCCGCGGCATCCACGTCATCGGCATCGGCGTCCTCGGCAGCACCGGCCACTACCTCCCCAAAGCGTGCGACGAATTCAAATTCTACCACAACCTCTCCGGACGCACCACCCCCGCCACCCCCGCCCCCGCCCCCGCCGCAGACACCACCCCCTCCGCCCCCGCCGGCTCCGCCGCCGCCGACGACGCCGGCACCGCCGCGCCCGCCGCCACCCCGCCACCCCCGCCGGCGCCC
>JAITDF010000518.1 GCA_031282705.1 Opitutaceae bacterium
GGCAAACGCTGGAGACGTGGAGCCGGAAACGCCGTGTGACCGGCAAGGCCGAACGGCTTGGAGACAAGGACAACCCGCGCTTCATCGTGACCACGCTCGAAGGCCCCGCGGACAAACTCTACGAGGAAGTTCTGCGCCCGCGGCGAGATGGAAAACCACCTCAAGGAACACCAGCTGGACCTGTTCGGGGAAAAGCTCTCGTGCGGCGGCTTCGCGGCCAACCCACTGCGACCGTGGCTGTGCGCGCTCGCTTATACGCTGATGGAAAGACTGCGCGCCATCGCGCTCAAAGGCGGCGAACTGGCGCGTGCGACCCTGCGGATCATCCGGCTCAAAATTTTGAAACTGGCCGCGCGGGCGGAAACCACCGTGCGAAGAATCCGGGTGCGCCTGGCCGGTGCGAGCGCGGCCTTTGCCGTGTTCGCGCATGCGCACGGACGCCTGCGAAGACCCGGCGGCTGAAAAACCATGGGAAAAGCGCGCGGTGCGGGCGCGATGCGGGTGGACAAAGGCGGAGCCGTGCCCGCGAACCGCGAAAAAAGCCAAAAACCGGCGCACTGCGGGCGCGCCGCGCCGGCCAGCGTGCGCCCCAGGCCGGATTCGGCGTTTTGAACCGCCCGGCACCGCGGTTTTCGCCGGCCCAGCCGCCTTTTTGGCTCCTCCCGTTTTTTGGTGTGAAATATGCGGGTTAGAGCACGGGAGCGAGGAGTTTTTTCACGGCGGGCCAGTCCTGTCCGGCAGTGATGACGAGGCAGGGGGGCGCTTCGGGAGCGAAGGTTTCGCCGGGGGCGAGGTCGGTTTCCGTGAGCAGGCGGGCGTCGGGACTTTGCCGGCCGTTTTTGTCGAGGTAGAAGACGAGGGACATGTCAGAGTCCGACGGGGCGAGGGCGGCGAGGAAGAAGCTGCCGGACGGCGCAAGCCAGCAGCCCGTCGACGGCGCGCCGTAGAGGTTCTGGACGTGGCCGCCGGCAAGGGCGGGCTTGAAGCCGGCGAACAACTGGAGATAGACGCCGCGGAGACGGAGGGGGCGGTTGCCGGTGTTCTTGACGGAGACGGCCTCGGCGACGAGCCAGGGGCGTCCGGGTGCCGTGTGGAAACGATGCGTCACCTCGAAGGTTGTGGCGGCGGCGGCGCCTGAAGCGGTGACGGTCAGGATTTTTCCGCCGCCGGGCGTGTTTTTTTCGGAGGAGGCGGAAATACGCGAAATGGAGGGCCATGCGTGCCTGCCATCGCTGCCGACGACTTGGAGGAGGGTGGTGTAGCGGCCATTCACTTTGCCCGCGCCGGCGAGGGCGAGTGAGGCCATGCTGCCGTCGGCGGGTCCGGGATCCGCGGGTTCGATTTCGAGGGCGGCGGCGTTGCCGGCGGGAAGTTTCAGGAGACGCTGGAGGATTTCCTCCGCGCGGGCGGGCGGCGGGCCGGCGGCGGCGGCGGGCGGCGGCTTGACGGCACCGGCGGCGGCCTCGCGGTGAAGGGAGGCAAACATTTGGGTGAGGGCGGCGTAGGGTTCGCCGCGGACATTGACGAGGCCGTAGTTGGAGTTTTCGGGGAATGCCGGTGTGATGCCCAGCTCCGGCTCGTCAACCCACATGAAGTAATTGTAGCCGGCCACGAAGGGGAGCGAGAGAAGGGTGCGGGCGAAGAGTTCGGAGGCCCGGGCGCGTTCGGCCTGGGTGTGAAAGCGCTGGCCGGCGCCACGGGTGCAGGGCAGGCCGGAGTCGAGCGCGGGGAAGGACCATTCGGTGATGAGGATCGGGCGGCCGGCGATTTTGTGGCGGGCGCGCAGGGCGTCGGCAAGCGGCTCGGCGGAACGTTCGCGCGAAAGGCGGAGGCCGCCGGTGGCGAGGTCGGCGTGGGCGTAGAGGTTGACGGAGATGATTTCGCAGTGGCGCCCGGCGACTTCCCAGAGGATGTCCAGCGCGGGGTGGATGCCGGCGTAGCGGGCGCCGCAAATGGAGTGGTTCGGGTCGGCGTCGCGGATGGCGCGCGTGGTGACGGCGAAATAGGTTTCGGCGGCGAGGGCGAGGAAGACGCGCTTGGCGGCGGCCTGCCCGGGGGTGGCGTGCGGCAGCGTGTCGAGGGTGAGGATGTCGTCGAAGGATTTGAGGCGGGTGCCGAAGAGGACGTTGAGGCGCGGGAGGCTGCCGCCGGCGAGTTTTTTGAGGAAGTCGCGCAGGGCGCGCTTGGCGGAGTGGGCGGCGGGTTTTTTGAGGACGGCGTCGAAAAGGCCGGTGTCGCGGGAATTTTTGTCGCGGCCCCACCATGCGAGTTCGTTGTCGATGAAATACCCGGCGAGCCAAGGGTCGTCCCGGGAGGTGGCGCACTCGCGGCGCGCGACGAAGCGGGCGTATTTTTCGAAGCCGGGGCTGAAAACGTTAGGGAATGCGGAGGAGGGCTTGCCCTCGTGGGGCGCAATTTCGCAGTCGCCGCCGGCACTGGCGAAGCCGAGGCCGATGGCGAGGTTTTTGTAGTGGGGGAAGCCGCGCCGGAGGAGTCCGGGGTCGGGCCGGGTGCCAAGGGCGGTGAAGCCCCACTCGCGAAGCCGCGCGAGGGTCTCGGCATTCCAGTCCTCGCGGCCGGCGTATTTTTTCTCGTTGAGGCGCTGATAGGGCGAGTAGCCGAGCGCGGCGCACCAGAAGCCGTTGAAAGTGGGAATGTCCACGCCGAGCAGCCGGGCGGGCCGCCCGAGCGGGTCGAGGATGCGCCAGCTGCCGTCCGGCTGTTTTTCGGTGCGGAAAAAACCCGTGGCACCGGGCAGCGGCGGTCCGCCGGGGGCGAAGGGCGTGACGGCTTGCGACGGCGGGCCACCGGTGGCGGCCCACGCGGCGCGAAGCTCCGTGAAGTCGCAGGCGAAATTGCGGGCGTGCAACGCGGGGCGGCCGCGCCGGATGGCGGGGGCGCTGAACAAAAAGCCGCGCTTGTAGAGGAGCCCGCCGGAGGTGTCGCTGACCTCGCCGGTGACGCCCTCCGGCGTCATGCGGAGGGAAAAACGGAGGGGCCTGCCAAATCTCCAAGGGCGGGCGGCGGCTTGTCCGCCGGGGGCGGCATCGAGTTTCTTTTCGGCGGACGCGGCGCCGTCGCGCCGCCCGCCGAGTTCGAAGCCATGCCGCGAGGTGTCGCCGTCCGGCGGGGCGACGAGGGCGAGCTGCCAGTAGTTTTGGGAATCGTCCACGATGGCGATGCCGGCGACGCGCCAGCCTTTGCCGCCGGTTTCGCGGGGCGTGAGAACGGCTTCGACGGCAACTTCACCGGACGCCGGCGCGCCCTCGAAGACGGCGAAGTCGCCGGCGGCGGCCGCGGCGGGTTCAGGGCAGGAGGCGCCGTCGTCGGAGAACCGCCAGTGGAGCGGGTTGGCGAGCCAGTGTCGGGGCGCGAGGGGTTGCGGCCCGGCGGCGGGGCAGTTTGCCGTGGTGACGGCAAAAAGGGCGGTGGAGAGGAGCGCGAGGCGGAGAAGTGTCATTGGAAAATTTATAAAAACAAACCAACCGTGAAAAAACGCGAAAGGACGCGAAATAAATGAGGCTCTAGACAAGGAGATTGAGGGTTAACGATGTTTGATAAGAGAACGCAGATAAAGAAACAA
>JAITDF010000610.1 GCA_031282705.1 Opitutaceae bacterium
GAGCAGCGGCAGCAGCGGTGCCAGATAGCGGACGTCGGCGACCGTGGTGTTGTTTTTCACTTCCTGCGGGGTGACGATGGTGAGCACGGTCACATAGACTAGCGCGGCCACTATTCCCCGCCACAGCCAGCGGTCCCGAAACCAGGCCGCGCAGCCCAGCGTCAGCACCAGCATCCCGAAGGAAACATGCTCGCACGTGTTCATGTCGCGCCACTGCCACCACCAGAGCATGAGTTTTTCCCGCAGCCCGTCGCCGCTCTTCCCATGCATGCCGCCGTCTTTTATCCACTCGCTCTGCATGGGATTGAGCAGGATAAGAAACACGAGGCAGATGGCCGCCGCCGGTGCCAGCAGCGCCAGCATCCGGCGCACGGGAAACCCGTCGAGCCGACGCTTGAACGCAAAATAATCAACCGCGAGAGTGACAAAAAACACAAAAAACGACAGATAATGCGTCAAATACAATCCGACGGTAGCCACAGTGAAGACCGCCGCATCGCGCCAGGAGACGCGCGGTTTGATATAAACCAGCGTGATGACGGTGACAAAAAACATCGCCGGGCCGAAATACCGCGCCTGGCGCATGAACAGCAGCAGCGGCACGTTGCAGCAGCAGGCGATGGCGAGCAGCGCGCACGCCAGCGCGCCGTGCCGCGCCCGCCGTGTTTGCCATGCCAGCAGCGCAAAGGCCAGAAAGCCCAGTAGCGCGGGAAGCAGGCGCGCGGCGAGGGCGTTGTCACCAAGCAGCGCGGTGCTGCCGGCGATAAGCCATGCCGGCAGCGGGGCGTTGCTGCGCTCGTAAACGCCCACCGTCAGCTTGTCTATCGAGCCAAACATGGCAGTGATGACGTTTTTCCCGCCGTCCACCAGCACCGTGGTGTCGCCGGTTTGCCGGATGGTTTTGCCAAACAACGCCGTGTAGGCTTCGTCGCCCCACAGTGCGTAATGGCCAAGCCGCGCAAACAGCAGCGCTGCGAACACGACCAGCGAGCAAACAAACACCACGCGCCAGCATTTCCCGGCAGGCGCCGGTGGCAACGTCGGTGGCGGTGCCGTCGCTTCCGCTGGCGGTGAGGCCAGCGGTGTCGCGCCGCAGTCGGGAAGTGGCTTAGTATCCATATTAAAAATTAAGCCGTTCGCGCTCCACCACCAGCGGGCGTTTGGTGACCTTGGTGTGGATGGCGCCGATGTATTCGCCGAGGATGCCGATGAAAACAAGCTGCACCGCGCCGAGGAAAAAAACGCCCACGGTCAGCCCGCCCATGCCGATGGAAAATTCCTGCCAGTAAACCAGTTTCGTGACGAGATACACCATGCCGATGAGGAACGACAGGAGGGACAATGCAAACCCCGTGAACATCGCCAGTCGCAGCGGCACCTTGGTATGGCTGGTGAAGCCCAGCATGGCCAGGTCGTAGAGGATGTAAAAATTGGCGTGGCTGCGCCCCTGTTTCCGCACCGGCTGGACAAACGGCACGGTGGCGACGGGATAACCCAGCTCGCTGATTTGCCCGCGAAAATACGGATACGGATCGTCCATTTCGCGCAGATGTTGGATGACTTCCCGATCGTACAAGCCAAAGCCGGTGAAATTTTTCAGCAAGGTCACGTCCGCCAGCCGGTCAATGAGATGATAGTAAATGCGCCGCCCGGTGAAGACCAGCCAGTTTTCCTTGCTCTGGTTTTTGACCGCGGCGACGACTTTGCGGCCCTGCTCCCACAGCGGCAGGAATTGTTCGATGAGTTCGGGCGGGTCTTGCAAATCCGAGGCGAGAAAAATCACCGCATCGCCGCGCGCCTGCATCGTGGCGTGATAGTTAGAGCGGATGTAGCCGAAATTACGCAGGTTGAAAATCACCTTGATGCGCGGGTCGCGCCGCGCGAGTTCACGCAGAACCTCGGCGGTCCGGTCGCGCGAGCAATTATCGGCGAGAATGTACTCCCACTGATATTCGGGATGCTTGTCGGCGACGGCGAACACGCGCCGCGTCAATTCCTCCAAGTTGTTTTCCTCGTTGTAACAACCGCTGACAATGGTGATGGTTCTCATTGGCCGAGATATTTCTGCAATCGTTGGCTGGCGCCCCAAAAGGCGAAGGGTTCAAAATCCCGATATGGATAATGGCCCAAGCGTGGCTGGATGGATGATTGTTTTTGGGCAATCCAGTTTTCCACCAGTTTCCGCATGGAAATTGGCTGGCCGGAGCAGACATTGACAATGCCGGCGCTCCGGCTCACCACCAGCGCCGCCAGCAGTCGCGCGACTTCCTCGACCGGCAGGTAATCACGGAGTTGCTCGCCGGCGGACATGGGAAATTCACGGTCCCCGTCAGCGATGGCGCGCAGCAGTGATGGGTAAATGGCGTTGCGCGGCTGACCGTCACCGTAGAGATAAAAGAGGCGCGGCCAGAGCAATTCAAAATGGTGCTCGCGTTGCAAAAATTCAAGCTGCCGCAGCAGGCTGTATTTCGCCAGCCCGTACCAAGTCGCCGGCTGGCAGGGGGTATCCTCGTCTATCTCGCCGTTTTTCAGTCCGTATTCGAAGCAAGTGCCGGCGACCATCAGCCGTCGCAACCCGCTTTTTATCAACCCGCCTAAAAAGCTGAAATGCGATGGAAGCTCCTCGGTCATATGGGCGGGCGATTGGAAATTGCCCAGCGTCCCCCATGCGAGATGAATCACCATGTCAGGCGCACCGGTGCGCTCAAAAATATCTCCATTATTGTCGGATAAATCCCACTTGACTATTTTTGTCCTGCTATTCGCCTCCAACGCGTTTTTCGGAACGGAATTTCTGCAAAGGACAACCAAGTCATGCGGCGTGTCTGCCAATGTATTGTAAAGGTGACGCCCGATAAAACCGGTTGCGCCTGTCAGTGCAATTTTCATTTAGAAATATGAAAGCATCAGTTTTGAAATGGACGCCTCTGTGTCAACGCTTTCTTAAGACATATTCGACCGTGGCACCCCGCCGGCAGGCGCTTTCGATCACAGTAAGGATAAGTGCTGGAAAAACCAAGACCGCCGTCGCGGCCAATTGCAAAACCAACGCCACGCTTCCATAAGAGGGGGCGTAAGCCTTGTTGCCCTTGAGCCGTTCATACAGGACATTCCGCTTCGCAAGCAACGTGTTTAATGTGCTTTGAGTAAAGCCCATGAGCCCGTATGGGTTTGGTTTTAGTGAGAAACAAGGCTGGCGCTCCACGGAAAACCCCAAGTCCTGCACAGTCTTGATGAATGCGTTTTCCGGCATCAGAAAGAGGTGACGCGGAGGGTCCAGATGCAACCATTTGGGGCCGAACATCTTCGCCTGCATGCTCAATATGTTTGGAAAACTTATAATAAGCCGGCCATCCGGTTTCAACATATCCCGGGCTCTTTCCAGCGCCTTGCGCGGCTCCGTCAAATGCTCAAATACTTGAAACATAGTCACAAATCTAGATGTTCGGGGAGAGAGAGGGCATCATCAGTTATGGAGCCAACCTTTAGACGGATGTTCCCTCGTTTGGCCGCGCGATCGGCACTGCCTCCTGGCAATTCAATGCCATGAAGCTCGAAATCCCCAAAGCATCCCAACGCGGCGAGGAAATCACCGCTGCCGCAACCGACATCCAGCACCTTGGCCCGCTTGGGCAGATTTCTGGCGATTTGCTTTGCCCGGCGGGAATGAACATAGTTTATTAACTGTTCAAGCGGCCAGATAAACCTAGTCTTCCCCGTCCCATAGAAAGATGTGTCATAGGCAGCCGACAGTTGTTCGGGAGTGGGGCGTGGTGTGATGGATTGGGTGCCACAGGCGGAACATTGCGACCAGTCCCATGTGTTGCCTTGGATATCGGTCGTTTTGAACAAAACGTGGTCCACCGGATTTTGACAATAGCCGCATGTGCGCCCGGATGTGCGTGATGTGGAAAAATAGTGAGTGTTTTCCATGGAGTGATAATGTTTATGGAATGAGGAAGGCGAAGTATTTATTATTACAGGCCGTGCCATGATGCATCAGCAGCCTATGGCGTGGAACCCCCGTCCCTGATGACCTCCACTTGCGGGATGGCGGTGATGAACCGGCAGTTCCACGCCTTGGTGTATTCGAGTTGTTTTATTATCTCATCCTTGATATTCCAGGCCGTAATGAGTATATAATCCGGTCTGGTCTCCGCGAGCGTGTCGGGATGCCTCACCGGAATGCGGCTTCCGGGCAGCAATGTGTTTTGCTTGTGCGGATTCAAGTCCACGGTGTAATCGATATAGTCGGTCGAAATGCCGCAATAGTTGAACAGAGTGTTCCCTTTTGCGGACGCGCTGTAGGCCGCAATGTTTTTGCCTTGGTTTTTCAAGTCATTGAGCAGTGACAGCAGATTTCTTTTGATTTGCCTGACTTTGTTTCCAAACCCCCGATACGTCTCCATGTTGTCAAGTCCGAAGTCCCGTTCCATTTCCAGCACTCGCCTGACATTTTCCATTTCAGTGCGCTCTTTGTCGCCCGCATGGCATCCATACACCCGGAGGGAGCCTCCATGTGTGGGCACTTCCTCGACATTATAGAGCCGCAATCCGTGCTTGTCGAATAATTTTTCAACAAACAGAAGCGAGAGATAAGAATAATGCTCCAGATAAATGGTATCGAATTGGTTGAATTTGATAAGATTCAACAGATGCGGGAATTCAATTGTCACGGTGCCCTGTCCGGCCAAGGCAATTTTTATGCCTTGGACGAAATCGTTTATGTCGGGCACGTGCGCCAGCACATTTGCCATGCAAATCAGGTCCGCCTTGGGCAATTCCCGGGCCAGCCGGGTTGAAAAAAATTCGACAATGGTATCAATGCCTTTTTGCCGCGCCGTATCCGCCACGCTTTTACAGGGTTCTATTCCCAAGCAGGGAATATTTTCCCGTTTGAAATATTGCAACAAATAGCCGTCATTGCTGGCAATCTCCATGACCCTCGATCCACTGTTCAATCCCAGTTTTTTTATTATTTCCCCGACATAATCCTCGGCGTGTTTCAACCATAATGATGAATAGGAACTGAAATAGGCATATTCATCCGTGAATATCTGCTCGGGAGGATTAAAATCCATGGTTTGGACCAAATGGCAGCGGTCACAGGCATAGACTACCAGGGGATAAAAGGTCTCCGCCTGAAAACGATGTTCTGGCTTTATGTAATTGTTGACGATCGGCGCCATGTTGAGATTGGCGAAAATCGTTTTCAGAAGGTGTTGGCAGAACCGACAGTTTGGCATGATTATTTTGAGAAAATTTGAAATGGGGAATTAAAGTCCCGCAGCGCCGGATGCACTTGGTCGCGCGCCGAGATGACGGGATGCTCCACCGGCCAGGCGAACCCAAAACTGTCCCAGCGAACGCCGGCATCGCTTTCAGGATAATAGATTTCATCGGTCTGATACATGAGCATATTTCCGTCGCCCAGAGCGGCAAAACCATGTGCGACGCCGGCGGGAATGCAAAGCAGTGTGGCCTCGGCGGATGAGAGTTCCACGGCAGCGGCCTTTCCGTAAGAGGGGGAGTTCACGCGCAAGTCCAGTAGTACATCCAGCACCCTGCCTGAGCAGCAATGCACCAGTTTCTGGTGGGCGTGCGGCGGCAATTGGAAATGCATGCCACGCACCACGCCTCTGGCCGAGGAAGTGTAGCAGCTTTCGCGTGGAATGAAATCAATCCCGATCCGCTGAAATTCCCTGACGTGGAATGTCTTGGTAAATACGCCGCGCGAATCGCGTTGCCGGAAAAGTTTGAGATGCCAAGCGCCCGGCATGAGTTCTTGTATAATTTCCATGATAATTTATTTCTCGCTGCCTTTCATGATGATATCAAAGCATTTTCCAGTATGCAAATGGTCACTAAACCGCCGCCCAAGGAAAGCCAGCGGTTTTTGCGGCGATGGTGTAGGCGGTTATTTGCCTCGTTGTGAGTGCAGATGCAGTTGCCGGATTGGCTGCGGTAGTGCCATACCATGCGATGGTTTGGCCGATTGTTTCTTCAAATGACCAGACTGGCGACCATCGGAGAAGGTGGTGGGCCTTGTCCGTCGCGAGATTGAGCAGGGTGGCCTCGTGCGGGGCGTCGGGTTTGCTTTGATCGCTCCACCGTCCGGGCCAGTGTTTCAGGATTTCCCGCACAAGGTCCGCGACGGTGCGGTTGGAGGCGAGCGCGGGACCGAAGTTGAAGGCTCCGGCGTAAACGGCTGCGGGAAAAGGAAAGCGTGCGGGGCGCAGGCCGGACAGGGCGGCGGCGAGCCAGAGGTATCCGCTTAGCGGCTCGAGGACGTGTTGCCAAGGGCGGGTTGCGGTTTTGTTTCGGACCGGAATCGTTTCGCCACTGGCGAGCGCACGCACGCAATCCGGCACAATGCGGTCCCTTGCCCAATCGCCGCCGCCGATGACATTGCCCGCGCGGGCGGAGGCCAGTCGGACGGGCGAATCGGGCGCGGAGAAAAACGACCGGCGGTAAGCGTGAATGATGAGTTCGGCGGCACCTTTCGAGGAACTATAGGGGTCGTGTCCCCCCATCGGGTCTTCCTCGCGGTAGGCGTGCAGCCACTCTTTGTTTTCGTAACACTTGTCCGTGGTGACCGCCACGATTGCGCAGGGGAGGGAAGCGGCATGGCGGCGGATCGCGTCAAGCACATGCACGGTGCCCATGATGTTGGTCGCGTAAGTATTGACCGGTTCGCAATAAGACAGGCGCACCAAAGGTTGCGCCGCGAGGTGGAAAACAAATTCGGGCTGTGTTCCACCGATGACGCGGTCAACCACAGCTTGGTCGCGAATGTCGCCGATCCGGTGCCGCGTCCCGAGACGCGCGGCGAGCCCAAGCTGGTCGAAGAGCGCGGGATTCGTGGGCGGCGGTAGCGACAAACCGGTCACCTCCGCGCCGAGCGCGAGCAGCCATTCCGTCAGCCACGCACCTTTGAAGCCGGTGTGCCCGGTGACAAGCACGCGTTTCCCGGCGTAGAGGCCGCCGAAAATGTCGCTAAGCGCGGGCGCGGGGACGGTGTTGCTCATCGGTTTACCAGACTTTCCACGGGGCCTTGCCGTCGGCCCAGAGTTGGTTGAGGTATTGGGTTTCTTGATACGTGTCCATCGGCTGCCAGAATCCCTCGTGCCTGTAGGCGTTGAGCTGGCCGTCGCGCACGAGATCGTCCATTGGCTTGCGCTCAAGCATCACGCTTGGATCGTTGGGCAGGTAGTCAAACATGCGATAATCGCAAACCATGTAACCGCCGTTCACATAGGACTCTTCATACTGGGGTTTCTCGCTGAAGGCGTGGATGATGTTGTTTGACGTGATGCGCAACGCTCCGAAGCGGCCCGCGGGATGCACGGCAGTGATGGTGCATATCTTGCCCGCGGCATGGTGCGCGGACATGGCGGCATTGATGTCAACGGTGGCCACGCCGTCGCCATACGTAAGCAGGAAGGGTTCGCCTTTGGGAATATAACGCTGGACATGTCTCACCCGGTAGGCGGTCATGGATTCCGCCCCTGTCTCGGCAAGGGTGACTTTCCAGTCCTCCTCGTCATGGTTGTCATGAAACTGCACCGCAGGCTTTGCGCCCAAGGTGAGCGTGATGTCGGAGGTGTTCCACATGTAATTGCGGAAAAATTCCTTTATCATGTAACCCTTGTAACCGAGGCAAAGAATGAATTCTTTGTGTCCGTAATGGGCGTAGGTTTTCATGATGTGCCAGAGAATGGGCCGGCCTCCCACCGGCACCATGGGCTTGGGTCGGTATTCGGTTTCCTCACGCAAACGCGTGCCTTTGCCACCGCAGAGTATGACGACTTTCATGAATTGAAAAATTTTTATTGGGAGGAGCACAAAAACGGGGGCGGCTTAATCACCGGCGTGCGCGGCGAACCTCCACGATCTGGCGGGATGATTTCGTCGTCCGCGGGCGGCGGCATGTAGTGGTCATCCGGGTTGCGGGGGCCGGTGGTGTTGGAAAATCTGACGAGGCGTTTCGGCATGAAAAAATGGTATAATCTGCACGATTGCGGTGCGGATTCAAGAACGATGTTCCCGGTTGCCCCGGAAATTTTTCCGGCGGGAAATTGCCGGCCCCGGAGGCCCCCCCTTGGGAGCGCCGACTTTCCAGTCGGCGGATTCATTCCCTCCCCTCCCCTCCCCTTCCCTCCTCACTCCATCCCCGCCTCACGCCTGCCACCGCCCCCGCCCCCGCCAGCCGCCGCCGCGCATGGTTACAATTAACCACAAACTCCCCATTCCCCGCTTCCGCCCGCACCCGCGCCGCGCTTTTCTTCCAACAAAAACCGCTCTCAACACCCGCCGCCGCCATGCCCATGCACCACCGCATCCCCGCCCGCACACTCCCCGTCGCGCTCCCTGCCGCGCTCCCTGCCGCGCTCCCCGTCGCGCTTCCTGCCGCACTCCCCGCCGCGCCCGCCCTCGCCGCGCCCGCCGCGCCTGCCGCCGCCGCCCGCGCCCTCGCCGCCCGCGCCTTTTTGGGGGTTTCCCCGTTGAAAATGGGAATTTTTTTGGGATTCGGAATTTTGGGATTTGGGGTTTCCCCCGCCCCCGCCCAAACCATCATCAACCTCACCACCGGCTCCACCTACGCGCGCCTCACCACCGCGATGGGCGACACCGCCGGCATCACCGACGCCACCCTCCTCATCACCGCCGACCAGACCCTCGTCGGCTACCTCAACTACGACGGCAAAAACAACACCACCTTCACCGGCTCCCTCGCCGGCGCCGACCCCGCCGGCTCCCGCGTCACCATCACCACCGCCGGCGCCGCCGTTGACGCAAACCGCTTCATGGGCCGCATCGCCCCCGGCTCCACCATCACCCTCTGGAACCTCGACATCGTCGGCGGCGCCGGCACCGCCGCCACCTCCTCCGGCGCCTTCTACTTCTACGGCAGCGACACCGGCACCACCCGCATCCTCGGCGACTTCACCATCCGCGGCTTCAACATCAACAACCAGGGCGCCGTCATCCAGAACAACACCGCCGGCAACTCCCTCGTCCTCGGCTCCCCCGGCGCCCGCGTCGAACTCTCCGACAACCACGGCGCCTCCATCGGCGGCGCCATCCGCTTCTCCACCGCCATCACCTTCGACGCCGCCGCCGTCATCCTCGCCAACACCTCCACCGGCGCCGGCGCCGCCAGCGGCGGCGCCCTCTGGGCCAACAACATCATCTTCAACTCCACCGCCACCCTCTCCCGAAACATCCTCCACTGCACCGCCGACGGCGCCGTCGCGGCCAACAACGGCGGCGGCGCCCTCTACGCCGGCGACACCGCCGGCGCCATCCGCTTCGCCGCCGCCGCCGTCCTCTCCGAAAACGTCAACCGCAACGGCACCGGCGGCGCCCTCTACACCCGCGGCCGCGTCGAGGCGCTCGCCGGCCTCACCCTCACCTCCAACACCGCCGCCCGCCTCGCCAACACCGCCGAAGTCCACGGCGGCGCCGCTTACATCCAAGGCGGCCTCAACGTCGCCGGCGCCCTCGCCGCCGCCGGCAACTCCGCCGACGGCTCCGGCGGCGCCCTCTACCTCCTCGGCGGCGGCACCATGCACGGCGGCTCCGCCTTTTTGAACAACACCGCCGGCGCCGGCGCCGGCGGCGGCAACGGCGGCGCCATCTACTGGGCCGGCCCCGCCAACGCCACCCTCGCCCTCATCGCCGACACCGCCGACATCACCTTCTCCGGCAACACCGCCGCCGGCGCCCCCCACGCCATCTTCTGGGGCAACAGCACGTCGGGCCGCGCCAACACCCTCGCCCTCCATGCCGACGCCGCCCGCGCCATCCGCTTCCTCGACCCCGTCACCGGCGCCGGCCCCGCCTACGGCCAGCTCAACACCATCCTCATCACCGGCGCCGGCGAAACCATTTTTGACACCCACAAAACCACCGCCGTCGCCACCACCACCATCGCCCCCGCCGCCACCCTCCGCCTCGCCAACGACGCCACCTTTGGCAACACCGGCAGCGGCACCCTCGCCCTCGCCGCCGGCGCCCGCCTCGCCGGCAGCGGCACCGCCCAG
>JAITDF010000181.1 GCA_031282705.1 Opitutaceae bacterium
GTGTGTGTTGAGATTGTCCTGCACCAGCGTGATTTTCCCGGCATCGCACCAGTACTCCGGGATGGCTTGCAAGAAGCCCGTCCAATCGGCGGCAGTCTTGGTGGCGGTGACTTCGGCCAGGCGTCTGCCTGCGAGCGGCTAGACGGCCATGAACACATTGCAGGCGCCTTTGCGTTCATATTCGTAACATCAGTCAACTGACTGGCGTGTTACCTGGCCCTTGGCGCTTCCTCTCCTCCCTCCCCCTGGCACTTGCCCCTTGCCACTTGTCCCTTCGCCCCTGCAACCTGCCGCATCATGGTTTTGCACATTGCCCTTGCCCTCGTCGCGCTGCGGCTCGCGGCGGAACTTTTTCTCAGCCTGCTCAACAGCCGTGAAGTCCGCCGCCGCGCCGCCGCGCCGCCCGCCTCGTCCGCCGCGATCATGGACGCCGCCACCAGCGAAAAGGCCGCCGCCTACACGCTCGCCAAGGGCCGGCTCGGGCGCGTCGAGCTGGCTTGGGACGCCGCCGTGCTGGCCGCGCTGCTGCTGAGCGGCGCGCTGCCGCGCGTTTACGACGCGATTTGCCCGCCGTTTGTTGCCACCGCCGCCGCCACCGGCACCGCCGGCGCAGCAGCAACAGCCACCGCCGCCGCCGCCGGCACCGCCGGCGCAGCAGCCGCCGCCACCGCCGCCGCCGCCAGCACCGGCGCAGCCGCAGCCACCGCCGACGCGGGCGCGTGGTTCCTGTGGAGCCGCGTGTTTTTCCTCCTCGGCGCCGGCATCGCGCTCAGCCTCCTTTCCCTGCCGCTGGACTGGTGGGGACAGTTCCGGGTGGAGCAACGTTTCGGCTTCAACAAAAGCACGCCCGGCCTGTGGGTGGCGGACAAGCTCAAGGGCCTCGCGCTCTCCATCGTCATCGGCGCGCCCGTGCTCTGGGTGCTGCTCCGGCTCGCGCGGCTCGCGGGCGGCGCGTGGTGGGCGTGGGGATTCGTTTTCGTATTCGGTTTCCAACTGCTGATGCTCGTGCTTTACCCGAAACTCATCCTCCCGCTGTTCAACAAACTCACGCCGCTGCCCGACGGCGGGCTGCGCGCGCGGCTGCTGGCGCTGGCGGAGCGCTCCGGGTTCCGCGCCTCGGCCATCCAGGTGATGGACGGCAGCAAACGCTCCGGGCACGCCAACGCCTTCTTCACCGGCTTCGGGCGCTTCCGCCGCATCGTGCTGTTCGACACGCTCGTCGGGCAGCTCGCGCCCGGGGAGCTGGAGGCGGTGCTGGCGCACGAGATCGGCCACTGCAAACGCGGCCACATCCCGAAAATGCTGGCGCTCTCGGCCGCGCTGCTGCTGGGCGGCTTCGCGCTCATCGCGTGGCTGGCGGGGAGCGCGTGGTTCAACCCCGCGTTCGGGTTCCCCGAGGGCGATCTCGCGCCGGCGTTTCTGCTCTTCGCGCTGCTCGGCGGCACGGTCACCTTCTGGCTCACGCCGCTCGGCAACCGGATCTCGCGCAAGCACGAATACGAGGCCGACGCCTTCGCCCGCGGGGTGACGGGCGGCCCCGCGCCGCTCGTCGCCGCGCTGCGCAAGCTCGCGCAAAAAAACCTCAGCAACCTCACGCCGCACCCGTGGTTCAGCGGCTTTTATTATTCGCACCCCACGCTGGCCGAGCGCGAGGCGGCGCTCAACGCCGCGCAACGGCGGATGTAGAATGAAAAATGGAAAATGTGGAATGAATGCCGCGCCCGCGCCCCGGCCCCCGCTCCGGGGCGGTTTGCTTGCCGTCCTGTTTTTTGCGGTTTTCCGCGCCGCGCAGCCCGCCCCCGCCGGCACGCTCACCGTCGCGACCTACAACGTGAGAAACTACACGCTGGAAAACCGCATGGCGGACGGCGAATACAAGAAGGAATATCCGAAACCCGAGTCCGAAAAAAACGCGCTGCGCGCCGTCATCAAGGCGATCGGCGCCGATGTGCTCGCGTTGCAGGAAATGGGGCCGCGGCCGTTTCTCGACGAATTGCGGCGCGACCTGCGGAGCGACGGGGTCGATTATCCTTACGGCATCGTGCTCGACGCGCAGGATGCCGACCGGCATCTGGCGGTGCTCTCGAAGCGCCCGTTTGTGTCGGTGGGGCGGCACACGGATCTGCGTTTCAGCTATTTTGGCGAACAAGACATGGTGAAACGCGGCCTGCTGGAAGTGCGCGTCGCCGCGGCGGCGTCCGCGGCGGCGGCAGGCGCCGCCGAGGCTCCGGGCGCGGCGACGGCTCCAAGCGCGACGAAGGCTCCGGCCGCGGAACCCGCCGGCGCCGGCGCCGTGACGATTTTCGTGGTGCACCTGAAAAGCCGTTACACCGACCGCCCGGACGATCCCGAGTCGGCCATCCGGCGCGCATCCGAGGCCGTGACAGTGCGCGACCGGATGCTGAAAATTTTCCCCGACCCGGCGGGCGCGCGCTTCCTGCTCGTCGGCGATTGCAACGACACCCGCTCCAGCCGCCCCCTGCGCGCGCTCAGCCGGCGCGGCGACACGCTCATCGCCGACATCCTCCCGTCCGCGGACACGCGCGGCGAGGTGTGGACATTGTTCTGGGCGAAGCAGGACACCTACTCGCGTTTCGACCACATCCTCGTGTCGCCGGGCCTGCGCGCCGCCGTCGCCGGCGGCGCGGCGTGGATTTACGACGGCCCGCAAGTCATGCAAGCCAGCGACCACCGCCCCGTCGTGGTGCGCCTGGAAATCGCGGACGCAAAATAAAGCGCCCCAAAAAAAACACGCGCCTCCCGTCTTCCCCGTTCTCGTTCCCGTTCTCTTTCACTTTCGGGAATCTAAAACCCAAATCCCGCGCGGGAAACCAAGCAGGGCAAGCGTCCCGCTTGCCTGTTTGGGACGTAGGGCAAGCGGCCCGGGTGCCCTGCCGGGAGCAGGCAGCGCC
>JAITDF010000717.1 GCA_031282705.1 Opitutaceae bacterium
CGCCGTCGTTTGCCTCGTGGTGCTCGCGGCGGTCTCGGCGAGACCGCCCTGCCAAAAAACCTCTCCTGCGTAACATCAGGAGGAAAGAAGAAAGAGAAAGACTCCGGCGGTGACATCACTTCCTGTTGCCCCCCGGGGCCGGCGGAATGCAGGGCGGGCGGGTCTTTTCAGTTGCCCTGCGCCGGCATCCCGTGTCCGTTTTTCACATGAAATCTTCGTCCGCATCGTCCCGCGCCTTCACCGGCTGGTCCCGCGCCTCCATCGTGGTCATGGCATTCGCGTTTTTCGGCGCCGCCGCCCCCGGCGCGGCGCCCGCGGCGCCCGCGGCGTCCCTCCCCGATGCCGGCGCCGTCTCCGCCTTTGCCACCGCCGATTCGCCGCCGCCCGCCGGCGTCCCGCCGCGCCCGCGCGCCGTGAATGACGAGTCCGCCGTCCGCCACCTCGTGCTCGACAATGGCATGCGCGTCCTCCTCGTCTCCGACCCGCGCCTCAACAAATCCGCCGCGTCCGTCGCCGTCGGCGCCGGTTCGCTCGACGACCCCGAGAGCCGCGACGGCCTCGCGCATTTCCTTGAGCACATGCTCTTCCTCGGCACCGAGAAATACCCCGACGCCGGCAGCTACCAGCGTTTCATCGAGGCCAACAACGGCGCGTGGAACGCCTACACCGCCGGCTCCGTCACGAACTACCACTTCGAGGTGCGCCACGAGGCCTTTGCCGAGGCGCTCGACGTTTTTGCGCAGTTTTTCATCGCGCCGCTCTTCACGCCCGAGTTCACGGAACGCGAAATCAACGCCGTCAACTCCGAGTTCCAGATGCGCCTCGAAAACGACCTCTGGCGCCAATTCCAGCTCATGCAGGGCTTTTTTGAAAAAAAACACCCCGAACACCACTTCAACATCGGCAACGCCGCCACGCTCGCCGGCACCACCCGCGACGAACTGCTCGCCTTCTACCGCGCGCACTACAGCGCGAACCGCATGGCCCTCGCCCTCACCGGCAAGGCCCCGCTCGACGAACTCGAACGCCTCGCCCGCGCCTGCTTTTCCGCCGTCGAAAACCGCCGGCTCGCGCCCGTCGCGCCGCCGCCCGTGTTCCTCCCGCCGAAGCCCGCCTTGCGCCTCATCCGCATGACCCCGGTCAAGGACATCCAGCAACTCACCCTCCTCTTCCCCCTCCCCGGCTTCCGCGCCGACTACGCCTCCAAACCCGGCCTCCTCCTCGGCTTCATCCTCGGCCACGAGGGCGAGGGCTCCCTCCTCTCCTCGCTCAAAAAAGACGGCCTCGCCACCGCGCTCAGCGCCTCCTTCCATGACGAGGCCGAGACCTATGGCTCGTGCCTGGCCAACATCACCCTCACCCCCGCCGGCGTCGAAAAACACCAGACGGTGCTGGCCCGTGCCTTCTCCGCCATCGGCTCGCTGCGCCGCGCCGGTTACCCGGAGCACCTCTTCCGCGAACGCCGCGCCATGGCCCGCCTCGACGAAACCTTTCAGGACAAAGGCGAGGGCATGTCGCGCGCCATCGGCCTCGCCAACCTCGCCCTCCAATACCCGCTCGAAATCGCCGACCGCGAACCCTACCTCTGGCTCGCGCCCGACCCCGCCGCCTACCAGCGCCTCCTCGACGCGCTCCGCCCCGACAATCTCCTCGCCACCCTCATCGCCCAAAACCAGCCCGCCGACCGCACCGAACCTTGGTATGGCACCCGTTACTCCTACACCGAGGACACCGGCCCGGCCTGGCGACAACTCCTCGCCATCGCCTCCGGCGACACCGCCGCTGACACCGCCGCCGGCCTCCACCCGCCCGCGCCCAACCCCTACATCCCCGGACGCACCGACCTCCTGCCGGCCATGCCGCTCCAGCTCATAGACGAACCCGCCCTCAGCCTCTACTACGCGCAGGACGCGGAGTTTCACCGGCCCATGTCCTCCCAGTGTTTTTTCCTGCGCATGCCCCGCTCCCTCGCCACGCTGGAAGACACCGTTCTCCTGCGCCTTTACGCGGCCTGCGTCCGCGAGGCACTCAACGAAACCACCTATCCCGCCGCCGAGGCCGGCCTCGGCTACACCCTCGAAGCCACGCTGGCCGGCCTCTGGTTTTCCGTCTCCGGCTACGACGAATCCGCCGGCCGCCTGCTCGACACGCTCGCCGCCGGCCTGGTCGAAATCGACCTCACCCCCGAACGCTACGCCGCGCTTCAGGACGCGCTGGTCCGCGAGCTTTCCAGCTTCCTCCGCGCCGAGGCCTACGCCGTCGCCGGCGCGACCCTTCGCGCCACGGTTTTTGAAAACAGTTACCGCCCCGACGAACAACTCCCCGTCGCGCAACGCGCCACCCTCGGCGACATCCGCGCCTTCGCGAAAAAACTCCGCTCCGCCGCCCGCCTCGAAGCCCTCGCCCACGGCAACCTCACCGCCGCCGAGGCCGTCGCGACCGCCCGCCGCGTGGCGGAAAAACTTGCCGTCGCTCCGCCGCCCGCCGCCGACCCGCTCCTCGCGCCCCGGCTCCTCGTCCGCGCCGCCGCCGCCGACCTCCTCGTCATCGAGACGCTTCCCGGCAACAACTCCGCCTTCCTCCGCGATTACATCCTCGGCCCCGACGACCCCGAGCATCGCGCCGCCGCGCTCATCCTGAACAATTTCATCGTCGAGCCCTTCTTCACCGAGCTCCGCACCCGCCAGCAGCTCGGCTACGTCGCCCAGGCCTGGACCGTGACCCGCGAGACGCAGACCGCGCTGAATTTTCGCATCCAGTCCGGCAACCACCCCGCCGACGAGCTGGCCGCGCGGGCCGACGCCTTCATCGCCACCCTCCCCGCCCAGCTCGCCGCGCTCACCGACGACGAATGGGCCGCGCTCGTCGAAGGCGCGCGCGCGCAACTTGAGGAAAAAGACAAAACCATCCGCGCCCGCGCCGCCCGCCTCTTCGTGCTCGCCTACCAGTGCGCCGCCGACTGGGCCCGCCGCGAAGAAACCCTGAAGGCCCTTGACCGGCTCGCCAAACCCCGCGTCGAACAACTCTTGAAAACCGCGCTCGCCCCCGACACCCGCCGCCAGGCCACCATCCTCGCCTACGCCCGCGACCACACCCCGAAAACAAAACAAACCCCGACCTTCACCGACCGCCCCGCGTGGAAAAAAACGCAGACCTACCAATAAGCCGCCCCCCCTCCCCCCCCGCGGTTAAAAACTGAGAAGACGCAGAAGGCCGTCCATCCAAAGGCGCGGACGCTTTGCGAATATTATTATCTGATGTTACGCGGCTCTGACGTACCGCAGACTTCCAAGTCTGCTCCGAAGCTCATGCCTGATTGCGGGTTCGCGGCCAGGCGTGAGTTTTAAGCAGGTTTGGAAACCTGCGGTACG
>JAITDF010000148.1 GCA_031282705.1 Opitutaceae bacterium
CGGCGAGACCGCCCTACCAAAATCTGCCGACTGCGTAACATCAGTTATAAATTCGACTATAATCGAATATAATCACCCCGCGAAACGCCCGCCCGTCAACCGCCCGTGTTTTCCAGGGAAAACAAATTCGCCATTCCCCCGCCGCCGTCATTCATTAAATCACTTTCCAACCCGCCCGCCAATGCACCCGCCGCCCCTCGCCCTCCTCCTCGCCGCCGCTCTCGCCGCCCTCGCGCCCGCCGCCGGCGCCGGCGCCGCGCCCGCCGAGGTCGCGCGCGCCCACGGCGTCACGCCGCTCACGCCGCCGTGGCTCCAGCACGACCCGGGCCCGCGTTACTGGACGCAGGCGCGCAAATGGCAGGGCATCCCTGACATCGAGCGTGCGCCGGGCGGGCGGCTCTGGGCGACATGGTATGCCGGGCCGCACATGGAGGGCGGCGACGGCAATTACGCCGTGCTCGTCACCAGCGCCGACGACGGCAAAACCTGGAGCGAACCGGTCGCCGTTTTCGACGTGCATGGTTTTTTCGAAGGCAAAACGACGGACCCGCAACTCTGGCTCGACCCCTCCGGCGCGCTCTGGTGGGTCAACCATCGCGTGCTGCCAATCGCCGGCGCCGACCCGCTCCTGCAACGCTCCGCGTGGGCCTTCAAGGCCGCCGATGCCGACATCCGCTCCGCTTCCGCCGCCGCCGCTGCCGCGTTCCCGCGCTTCGCGCCGCCCGTTTTCATCGCGCACGGCGTTTGCCTGAACAAACCGGCCGTCCTCGGCGCCGGCGAATGGCTGCGCCCCGTCGTCGCCGGGCGCGAGGAGCCGGCGCGCATCCAGTTTTATGTGTCGCGCGACAACGGCCGCACGTGGCGGTTCCTCTCAAAACACACGCCCGCCGCGCCGCCCGAAGCCGCGAAATTCTGGTGCGAGCCGATGCTCGTCGAGCGCCGCGACGGCTCGCTCTGGACGCTTTTCCGCGCCGCCGACGGCATCATGCAAATCGAGTCGCGCGATCGCGGCCTCACTTGGGAAAATGAGGGTTATTTCACCAAGCAATTCGGAATAAACACGCGCTTTTTCCTCCTCCGCCTCGCCTCCGGCGCCCTGCTCCTCGTCGCCAACGACCACCCGAGGGCGCGCGCGAACATGACCGCGTTTCTCTCCGACGACGATGGCAAAACCTGGCCGCGCAAACTCGTCCTCGACGAGCGCGAAAACGTGAGCTACCCCGACGGCGCGCAGGCGCCCGACGGCTCCATTTACATCATATACGACCGCGGACGCTACCACCCCGGCTCGCAGGAAATATTATTCGCAAAATTCACCGAGGCCGGCATCCGCGCCGGCACCGGCGCCGATAATAAAATCCGCCTGAAACAAATAATAAACCGCCTCGCCGACGCCGGCAGCGGCGTCCGCGAAACTTATGAGGCCTCGCGCCTCGACAAGGAAAACAAAGCCCGCCGCGCCGCCGCCAAACGCGCACGATGACAGGCCGTTTTCCAGCCGCCGTGCTTCACAAAAAAATCCCGCCATGCACTCGCTCCGCCTGTTTTTGTCTTTGCGAAAAAACCTTTTGCTCGCCGCCACGCTCGCGCTTGCCGGCGCCGGCGACGCCCGCGCCGAACTCCGCCTGCCCGCGATTTTTTCCGACCACGCGGTTTTGCAACGCTCGGAAAACGTCCCCGTCTGGGGCCGGGCCGGCGCCGGCCAGACGGTCACCGTCACGCTCGGCCCGGCGCGCGCCGCCGCCGTCGCCGGCGCGGATGGGAAATGGCGCGCCTGCCTCGACCTTGCCGATGAGAAAATCGGCCCCGGCCCGCACCGGCTCGTCGTGGAAACGGGCGCCGCCACCGCCACCGCCGGCGGCGCCGACGACGGTGACGCCGTCGCTGGCCGACAAAGGCAGTTTCAGCGCCGGCGCGGTCCGCCTGGACGGCGATTGGGAGATGTGGATTGAACGGGCGTTCCCCGAGGCGGACGGGGAGGCCCGCGCGGGTTATCCGAAGGCGCCGCCGGTGATACGCGAAACCGTGCCGCCCTCGGCCATCTACAACGGGATGATTCATCCGAACCGGTCCTTCGCCTTGCGCGGCGTGATCTGGTATCAGGGCGAGTCAAACACGCCGCGCGCCGCGCACCATCACACTGTATTCAACGCGCTGATACGCGACTGGCGCGGGCAGTGGGGGCGGGGCGGCCTGCCTTTTTATTTCTGCCAGCTCGCCTCGCACCACGCGAAGTCCGGCGACCCCGGCGCGCCGAGCACCTGGGCGGAATTGCGCGAGTCGCAGGCCGCCGCGCTCAAGCTGCCGGCCACCGGCATGGCGGTGCTCGCGGACATCGGCGAGGCCGGCGACATCCACCCGCGCAACAAGAGCGACGTCGGCGCGCGCCTCGCCCGCCTCGCGCTGGCCGGCGCCTACGGGCGCGCGGACGTGGCGGCGTCGGGGCCCGTGTTTGATTCGCCCCGCATCATCGCCTCCGCCGGAGGCGCCGACGACGCCGCTGGCGACACCGGCGGCGCCGGCGCGTGCGGCGCGGTGCGCGTGCG
>JAITDF010000171.1 GCA_031282705.1 Opitutaceae bacterium
TTGCTTTGATTCGTTTTTCGGATCCATCCCTGTCTTGAATCACAATGCACGGAACTTGTGCATCTTATATTCACTCTTTTCTTCTTTTCCGACACTCCCACCAGAATCGTTTGCACCCCAGTTCACCAGTTCGCGGACTTCTTCGCTCCAAGGGCCGGGTTCGATGTAGGCATTTGCCCGGGCCGGGGGGCCGGGGGGGAAGGCGGACGCCGGACTCAGCCATTGTCCGCTTCAAAAACAGTCTTCTGAAAGCTGTGAAAACAGCTGTTGATCGTGTTGCGGTTTCACCCCGGCAATCCACGTCGCGCCGGTCGCCGTGATGTCCTCGCAAAAGCATCGATTATTATCACGTTTGTCTAATTTATTCTGCTGTATTTCAATTTATTGCATCTCCCATTGACTTGAGATGTCAGTCAAGAGCCTAACGTAATTTCGATGGATGGTTAAAATAAAAGCTTCGCGTGGATTATCCTCGGTGCGCTGCTTAAATTTCATCCCTGCGTTTTGCCTTGATTCCAAAAAATCGAGCGCCGTCCCTCCACGGGTGCGGCAGGCGTATCGGCGCCTTACTTCATGCGCGGCGCTTTTTCCCATGCGTCGCGCACCAGCGCGGCGAGGTGCGGCCCGGCCGCACCGGCGGGCACCTTCATGACTTCCTTTCCGGCGCGCCATTTCATCTCGACCACGCCTTCCTTCAGGCCTCTGCCGCCGATGGTGACGCGCAGCGGGATGCCGATGAGGTCGGCGTCCTTGAACTTCACGCCGGGGCGTTCCTCGCGGTCGTCGATGAGCACGTCCGCGCCCGCCTGTTCGGCGGCGGCGGCGAGGTTTTGGGCGACGGATTTTGCCTCCCCGTCGCGCGGGTCGAGCAGGCAGACGAGCACGTGGAAGGGCGCCACCGCCCAGGGCCAGATGATGCCGTCGGCGTCGTGCGATTGTTCGATGATGGCCTGCATGGAACGGCTCACGCCGATGCCGTAGCTGCCCATCACCATGGGGTGCGTTTGTTTTTGCGCGTCGGTGTAAACGGCGTTGCAGCTCCCGGAGTATTTTGTCCCGAGTTTGAAGATGTGGCCGACCTCGATGCCGCGGCGGAGCTTGAGCGGCTTGCCGCAGCGCGGGCATGGCTCGCCGGCGCGCACGCGGCGGAAATCGCCGAAGCGCGTGATGGCGAGGTCGCGCGCGACGTTGACGTTGCGCAGGTGGAAGCCGTCCTTGTTCGCGCCGGTGACGCCGTTGCCGGTGAGGCGGATGGCGTGGTCGGCAAACACGCCCGCGAGCGCATCCGGGTTTTTGAGCGTGCCGCGCACCGCGCCGAGGCTGCCGGGGTTGGCGCCGAGCACGGGCGCGATTTCGCCGGGCGTGGCGGGCCGCAGGCGGCTGAAGCCGAGGGCGCCGAGCTTGGCCTCCTCCAGCTCGTCGCCGCCGCGCAGGATCACGATGAAGGGGCGGTCGTCGCCGACAAGGACGAGTGTCTTGAACTGCGAGCCGGCGGGCACGTGGTGCGGCGCGGCCTCAAGCTGCGCGATGGTCGTCACGCCGGGCGTGGCAAATTCCTCCACGGCGCCGGCGGGGGCGGCGTCGGCGAGGTTTTCCGGCACGAGGGCGCTGACGGCTTTTTCGCGGTTGGCGGCGTAGCCGCTTTCTTCGCAATAAAGCAGGTCGTCGTCGCCGACGTCGGCGGGCACCATGAATTCGTGCGAGAAGCTGCCGCCCATCACGCCGGTGTCGGCCTCGACCGCGATGAATTGCACGCCGAGGCGCGTGAAGAAGCGTTCGTAGGCGGACTTCATGCGCAGGTAGCTTTGCGTCGCGCCCTCGTCGCCGGCGTCGAACGAATATGCGTCCATCATGATGAACTCGCGGGCGCGCATGAGGCCGTAGCGGGGGCGGATTTCGTGGCGGAATTTCGTGGTGATCTGGTAAAAGTTTTTCGGGAGGTCGCGGTAGCTGGTGATCTCGGTGCGGACGAGCGGGGTGATGATTTCCTCGTGCGTGGGGCCGAGCACGAACTCCGGCTCGGCGGGGGCGCGCCGGCCCGAGCCCGCGCCGTCGGCGCGAAACATGATTTCGCGGGCGATGTCCCAGCGCGGCCCCTGCGTCCAGTTTTCCACGGGGTGGAGGTGGGGCATCGAGAGTTCGATGCCGCCGCCGGCGTTGATTTCCTCGCGGCAGATTTGGGTGATTTTGTGGATTACGCGCAGGCCGAGCGGCAGGTAAGTGTAGAGGCCGCCGCCGAGTTTGCGCACGAGGCCGGCGCGCACGAGCAGCTTGTGCGATGCGATTTCCGCGTCCGCCGGGCTTTCCTTGAGGGTGGGGATGAAAAACTGCGACCAATGGTTCATAAAACCGGTTAGCAAGCCGCAGGCGCGGCGCGCTGCCAAGCCGCAAAACACGGAGCCGCGGAAAGACCAGCCCATGCCTTCCAAACTCACCCGCCTCTCGAAAACCCTCCGCGTTAAACCAGGGTTTTCTTTGGTTTTTATCTTCGTTTCCTTTGTTTCCTTCGGTTCAAAATGAAGTTTCAGAGGTTCCCGTTTGTCATTGGGCGTTGGGATTTGGCGCGGGCTCCCGCGCGCGCCAATGGTGGCAGGCGACGGTGTGGCCGGGCTCGATGGTTTCGAGGGCGGGTTGCTGTTGCGCACAGAGCGCGGTGCGCCGGGGGCAGCGGTTTTGGAAACGGCAGCCGGGCGGAAGCTCAAGCAGGCCGGGGACCATGCCGTCGATGGTTTTGAGGCGGCTTTTGCGCGGGTTGTCCAGGCGCGGGATGGAGTCGAGCAGGCCGCGCGTGTAGGGATGGCAGGGGCGGTCGAAGATTTGCCCGACGGCGCCGGTCTCGACGATTTTGCCGGCATACATGACGATGACGTCCTGGCAGGTCCCGGCAATGACGCCGAGGTCGTGCGTGA
Organism: Opitutaceae bacterium; assembly: GCA_031282705.1. Taxonomy (GTDB): domain Bacteria; phylum Verrucomicrobiota; class Verrucomicrobiia; order Opitutales; family Opitutaceae; genus Termitidicoccus. The sequence continues at coordinate 2,910 of JAITDF010000171.1, forward strand.
TGAGCATGATGGACATGCCAAATTCGCGCTGGAGGTCGCGCATGAGTTCCAGGATTTGCGCCTGGATGGTGACATCGAGCGCGGTGGTGGGTTCGTCGGCGATGACGAGGTCGGGGTGGTTGGCGAGGGCCATCGCGATGACGACGCGCTGGCGCATGCCGCCGGAGAGTTGGTGGGGATATTCGCCGGCGCGGATTTCGGGCGCGGGGATGCCGACCTTGGCGAGCATGTCGATGGAGCGGCGGAGCGCGTCGCGCCTGCTCATGCCGGGGTTGTGGAGGAGGAAGACTTCGCCGAGCTGGCGCCCGATGCGGTGGACGGGGTTCAGCGCGGTCATGGGTTCCTGAAAAATGAAACCGATGCGTCCGCCGCGGATTTTCATGAGGCGCCCGGGCGGCGCGGTGACGAGGTTTTCACCCTGGAAACGGACTTCGCCGCCGAGGATTTTTCCCATGGGCTGCGGGAGCAGGCGGACGATGGAGAGGGCGGTGACGGACTTGCCGCAGCCGGACTCGCCGACGATGCCAAGGGTGGCGCCTTTGCGGACGCCGAAACTGATGCCGTCCACCGCGACGACACGGCCCGCGTCGGTGTCGAAGCCGGTGACGAGGTCGCGGACTTCGAGAAGATTTTCGTTGGCGTTGGCGGTCATGAGAAATGTCGGCCCGCGGAATGCGCGGAAAGTTTTTATTTTTAACCGCAAATAAACGCGAATATTAAAACAATGTTTTTTTAGACAGAATGGACGGAATTATATGAAATCAACAGAATGAGGCTTGGTTATATCAGATTCATTTTGTTCATTGTTTATCATTCTGTTCATTCTGTCTAAAAAAGATATTTTGGAGCGTCGCCGGGTTTTATTCCTTGAGTTTGTATTGATCGAAAACGCGAATCCGCGGCGGGAGTTTTTCGCCGGATTTGCGGGCGGAGCGGGTTTGCTTTTTTATGTCCTCGTCGATCCAGGAGAGGAAATACTGGCCGGGGGAGTCGGCGATGCGGACGTTGCCGTGCTCCGGGATTTGGATCCAGCGCCAGGAGGCGGAACGGAAAAAGGGCATCACGTAGCCGGGGACGAAGGAGGCGTCGTCGTGGAGGATTTCCTCCATCTTGAAGGCCATGCGTTTCATGTCGTCCGCGCTTTCGGAGCGGTTGTAGGCGTCGATGAGTTTGTCGAGTTCGGGGATGGCGACGCAGCAGAGGTTGTTGGTCTGGGTTTTGGGTTTGCGCCCGGGGGCGGGCGTTTTGCCGTCGTCGAGCCAGGGTTTGTCGTAGGCGTTGACGGAGTGCCAGGTTTCCCAGTAGCGCGGATACATCTCGGGGCTGACGCCGAAGGCGGAGAAGTGGATGTCGTGTTTTTTCTCCTGCACTTTTTTCCACGAGGCCGAGCCGTCGAGGACTTCGAGGCGGAATTCGAGTCCGCAGCGCAGCGCCTCCTGCCTGAGGATGGTAAGGATATCCTTGGACCATTCGTAGCCAGTGGAAAGGGTGAAGCTGAGGCGCTCGCCCCTGCCGTTTTTCAACACGCCGTCGGCGTCGGTCTGCGTGAAACCGGCGCGGGCAAAGGCTTCGCGGGCGAGGGCGATGTCGTAGGGACGGGCGCGTAGGGCGGGGTGGGTGAACTCGCCGTAGCCGTCGGAGGTGGTCTGCATGCGCGTCCAGTCGTCGCGCGCGAATTTTTCGATGACGAGCCGCCAGTTCGAGGCGTGGTTGATGCCGATGCGGACGTCGCGGTTGCCGAGGAGGGGCCGGGAGGAGTTTATCCAGAGGCCGTAGGTCGGGCGCGGCGTGTCGTTATAAAAGGTGGTTTTTGCAACATGGCCGTTTTGCACCTCGGGCGCGGTGTCGGGGAGTTTGTCGTAATGATATTCGGAGAGGTTCATATTAAAGGAGTCGAGCTCGCCTTTGCGGAACACTTCAAAGGCCTTGGCCATGTCGGAGATGACGGTGAAGCGGATGCGGTCGGGGTTGAAGCGGTGGCGCCAGAATTTTTTGTCCACGGCCCACCAGTCCCGCACGCGGGTGAGGGTGATGGACTGGCCTTTCTTGATGTCCTCGGGCCGGATGGTGTAGGCACCGGTGGTGGGGGCGACGCGCCATTGGTAGCGTTGGGGAAAATCGGGGCCGAGTTCCTTGTAAAAATGTTCGGCGAGGGGATGCATTTCGAGCACGCGGCTGCTGAAGTCGGGGCGGACCTCGGGCACGTGGATGGCGAAGGTGAGCCCGTCGTAGAGGGTGAGGCCGGAGAAGGTCGTGGAGTAGAAATTATTATACCACGGCTGCTGGATGTGCGCGGAGAGCATGAAATAAAACATGAAGACGAAGTCGCCGACCTTGACCGGCACGCCGTCGGACCAGCGGGCGTCGGGGTCGAGGCGCACGTAAACGGTTTTGTTTTTTTTGTCGAAGGCCCACTGCTTCGCGAGGCCGGGGTGGTAGTGGAAGCCGTTGGGGCCGATGCGGGTGTCGTCGGGGTGGCGGTGGGCGAGGTTGACCTGCACGTCGTCCTGAAGGTAGGGGCGGAAGGAGCCGTTGGCGTCGGGGCCGATGATGCGGGTGGTGAGGGGGAAGGACTGGATGTAGGAATAGAGCGTGCCGCCTTTTTTGGCGCGCGGGTCGGCGAACTCGGGGAGGTCGGAGCCGTCCTCCCACGGGAGGTCCTCGGGCAGGTCGGCGGGGGTTTTATATTGGAGGAAGAGCGGACGGCCGGCGGTTTTTTCCCTGTATTCGTCGAGCGCGGCGGTTTTTTCCGTGTCGGTTTTCGCGGAGCCGAGTCCGCTCATGAGTTGTTTGTATGAATCCGGCGCGTATTTATAGTATTTGAAAAACGCCTCCTTTTCGGCGGTGCAGTCCCGCGGGGGGAATTTTTCGGACTTCGCGCCGCCGCAGCCGGCGAGGAGGAGCGCGGCGAGCGCGAGGGCGGCGGCGGGGAGCGGCGGGCGCGGTTGTGGGAGGCGCGGTGGGGGCATGGCGGTGGCGGTTGGTTTTGGCGGCATGGTTGTTTGTTATTTATAGAGGGTGAATTTGCGCGGGTCGAAGGCTTCGCGGACGGCCTCGCCGATGAAGGTGACAAGGGTGAGCACGACGACCAGCGAACTGAACGCGGAGATGACAATCCACGGCGCGGTGGTGAGGGTTTGCGTGCCCTGCTTGAGGAGTTCGCCCATGCTGGGCGTGGGCGGCGGGAAGCCGAAGCCGAGGAAGTCGAGCGCGGTGATGGAGGTGACCGCGCTCACGACGGTGAAGGGCACGAAGGTGACGATGGTGGAGATGGTGTTGGGCAGGATGTGGCTGAAGATGACGCGGCCGGCGCCGGCGCCGAGCACGATGGCGGCGGCGGTGTAATCGCGGGCTTTTTCCTTATACGTGGCGGTGCGCATGTAGTAGGTCATGCCGGTCCACGAGAAGGCGACCAGCACGAGGAGGAGGATGGCGATGCGCATCTGGATGCCGGTGCTGTCGGGGATGACGGAGGCGATGATGATGACGGTGTAGAGGAACGGGATGTTGGACCAGATTTCGATGAGGCGCTGGCCGAAGAGGTCCACGCCGCCGCCGAGGTAGCCCATCGCGCAGCCGATGGCGATGCCGATGAGGTAGGTGCAGAGGACAAAGGCGAGCGAGAAGAGCATCGCGATGCGGAAGGCGTAGAAGAGGCGCGCAAAGATGTCGCGTCCGGTGGTGTCGGTGCCGAGGAGGTGCCCGGCGGGGCCGCCGAGCCAGGAGGGCGGGGCGGGTTTGAAGACGCCTTCGTAGGGGGAGTTTTCGTAGGCGTTGAAGGTGCAGAGCGGGGGCATGAGCAGCCAGTTTTTGCCGGCGGCGGCGCCGCTGGCGGCGTTTTTCGCGCGGTATTTTTCGCGGAGTTCGCGGTAGTCGGTCTCGTAACGGTAGCCGAGGCCGAAGGTGTCGCCGGGGATGATGGCGCCGTAGGCGGGGAAATGCCATTTGCCGTCGTGGCGGACGACCAGGGCGCGGCTGTTGACCAGAAGTTCGCCGAAGAGCGACACCACGAGCAGAAACGCCAGCAGCAAAAACGAGTAGTAGCCGCGCTTGATGGAGCGGAAGCGGCGGAGCTTTTTTGCGGTGAGCGGATTGAGGCGCATGG
>JAITDF010000203.1 GCA_031282705.1 Opitutaceae bacterium
AGGGGGAGACTTTGATGCGCGCGGTTCTCATTGGAATGGAAAGAAATTTGGAGGATTTTCAGAGGTTGTCAATGCGTTTTTAACCTGTCCCTTAAAAATGGTTCTTAAAAATGGTTTTAAAAATGGCCTTTAACCTGTCCCTTTTTAAGGGCCCGATTTTTCCGACGGCCAGTGTGCGAATGCATGACCATTAGTTAGATCCACACACCAAACATCCGTAATGTCAGCAGGCAGTCTGAATATAGCAGCTTCGTTATAGTACCGATTCGAATCAATGCCGTGTGCGAAATATTCATTAAAAAAATAAGATGCAGACTGAATACTTCTTACAGTAAATCTGATTGCCAATGATATTTTTTTATCCCTCATTTTTTGCCTGAAATCAGCGTCGTTTTTATCTATCAATAGCCCGAAGTAGCCGAGGGTGCCACCAGATCTCCATGCTATGGGTGTGTTTCCCGCGGAAAGAGTGCGCGATGGGTTTAGTTCAAGAACCTGCGCAGATTTAAATATCATTTCGTAAGGCTCCCATATTTCCTTTCCCCATCTATCTTTCCCCCTAAACTGCTGGCGGGTTTGTTTTTCTTCTAATAATATCCTTTCCCTCACTGAAAAATAGAGAACCCTGGAATCTCCCGGATTAGTATAGGGAGTCCCTTGCTGCGACAACAGAACAAGCCATTGAGCCGCGTTCCCTTCAGGTTGTGTGTATTGTATAAAACTCGCTGGAATTAAAACTGTGAAGGTTCTGCCTTCCAGGTTCGTTGATGCCCACGTTGCTGCAATTCGCTTTTGATACTCATCTTGTATTTCAAAACGATCCTTTGGCTTAAGACCGGAAACAACATCCTCCCTGTATGCGGCATCGAGTATTTCATCGGGATTGTCGAATTGAAGTTTGACATCGCAAGGAGCTATCTGTGAGAGCAATTGAAGCCTTGCCTTTTCTCCCGATACGCAGCCGGAAAATAGAATTATGCAGATGGCGATAAAAATTGATGCAAAGGCCTTCAGGATGTGTATATTTTTCATTTTATTATAACCCCGCTCTCCGGCAAGTAAAAGAGAGGCGAAAGGGGGGCAGGACGGAATGGCGCTAACTTAAGGGCTCTTATCGTTAAAAGTCGCACACTAGATGAACGAGTTGCGAAACAAAGCTGGTTTAACTTAGCGCCATTCGGGTCAGGACGCTGTTTGTTGATTTTTGCATGGATTGATGACTGGAAAAATAGTTTTTATGGATTGGCTGCACATTCATGGAAATGGAAAACGCTAAGATTGGTTGTTGTCAAATAAAATGTTATGGACACTCGGATAGGGCAGCGGCGGCAAGGGAAGGGCGGGGAAAGGCGATGACGCGAACGGCGCGCGCCGCCGCCTCTTCAGGGTTTAGCCTCCCGTTTGTCAATTTTGGCTTTTTTGGCGCGGGCCTTGGCGAGCGCGGCGGGGTAGCCGGGGTCTTCGTAGGGGGCGGGGTCGGTGGCGAGGTAGCGGCCGTGGCGGGCGAGGAGGCCGGCGGCGTGGAGGGCGAAGTCGCCGCGGGTGAGGGCGGCGGGGGCGGCGGGCAGTTCGCGTGCGGCGGCGGGGGCGATGCGCACGAAGAGTTTCCGGGTGGCGGCGAGGTCGGCGGCGGCGAGCGGCTCGTCCGCGCCCCAGAAGGTGTTTTCCCCGAGCGGGCCGGTGCGGGGCATGGCGCCGGGGCGGTCGAGCAGGCCGTAGAGGGAGAGGAGCTGCGTCGCGCGCCAGAGGGGGGAGGCGTGGGGCACGTCGGCATACCAGCGGGAGACGAGGGTGCCGCCCGCGGCGAGCAGGGCGGCCTGGGTTTCGATGATGTTGACGGCGCGGGGCTGGATGCCGTGGCGGGCGGCGAGGGCGGCGATGGCACCGGCGGCCTGGCCGTTGAGCATGGTGGAGGGCTGGAGGCGGGTGGCGCCGTTGGCGAGGCGCGATTGGGAGATGTTTTTCTCGGCGGGCAGGAAGCCGTCGATTTTCTCCGGGATGAAGGCGGCGAAGGGGACGGCAAAGGGGCCGGTGGCGTTGATGAAGCCGGGTTCGTCGAGGTCTTTTTCCAGCGCGTCGTTTGTGCCGTGGAGGTCGAAGGAGTAGTCGTTGATGGCCACGGCGGAGGCCCAGTGGCGGGCGGTTTCGGCGCCGCGGTCGCGGAGGTAGAGGTGCCCGCCTTTGAGGGTTTCGAGGCCGATGATGCGGCGGGCTTCGCGGACGTAGGGGCACTGGGGCAGGCGGGCGGCGAGCGCGAGGAGGTCGGGGCGCACGCCGCGTTCCTTCATGCGGGCGGTGTTGAAGGGCGTGGCGCAGCCTTCGTCCTCGGCGACGGACCAGGGGAGGCCGAGTTCGTGCTGAAACCACCATATGATGGAGAGGGTTTTGTTGATGCCGGCGAGTTCGTCGGCCATGCGGCGGCGCGGGTCTTCGGCGGTGGCGGCGGTGACGGGGTAGTCGTTGCCGCCGTTGAGGCCGCAGCGGGTGTGGCGCAGCTCGGTGACGGCGCCGGCGGCGGGCGAGGCGGAGTCGGGCATGCCGCGCCATGCGACGTAGGTCCACCAGACGCGCGGGCCTTTGTAGCCGCGGTGGCCGCCGCCCCACGCGGGGAGGCCGTGCAACTGGTAGGATTTGAACTGGCGGACGATGCGTTCGTGGCCGTCGGGCGGCGTGGAAATCCTGAGATGCGCGGGCAGGCCTTCGGGGTATTCGCGGATGACGCCGACCCAGGTGTGCGCCTGCATGGGGGAAGCGGGGTCGGGCCGGTCGCTGGTGGAGGCACCGACGCGGTAGCGGGCGCCGGTGAGCGGGATGACGTCGCCGTATTCGGTGGCGTCGATGAGGACGCGGCATGCGACTTCGCGGCGGCGCGGGCCGGAGGGTGTCCATTCCTCCAGGGTCGCGCCGCGGACGGCGGGGCCGGTTTTGGCAACGGCGGTCACGCGGGTGCGCACGGCGAGGTCGAGCACGGGGGGGCGGCCGTTGACGGGGGCGCGGCGGCGCGTCTCGTCCACGAGTCCGTAGAGGATGGCGCGGGCGATGCGGGGTTCATAGCCGCCTTCGGACTGGAGGTTGAAGTGGTAGGCGGTGAAGGGGTCGCGGTCGCGGGCGTAGTAGTGGAGCGCGGCGCTTTCGTGGAATTCGCGGTAGATGCCGCGTTCGCGCACGGGGTTTTTGCCCCAGATGCCGCCGTCGTCCATGGAGGTGACGCCGGCGTTGGCCATCTGGCCGCCGATCATGTCGGTTTCCTCGATGAGGAGGACGCGCGCGCCCATGCGCGCGGCCTGGAGCGCCGCGGCGATGCCGCCGGTGCCGGCGCCGGCGACGAGGATGTCGTAATCGGGGGCGATGCGGTCGAAGGGTGTCTGCAAGGCTTCGGGGTCGGTCGCGGCGCGGACCACGGGG
>JAITDF010000205.1 GCA_031282705.1 Opitutaceae bacterium
CCTATCGTGAATCGCTTTTCGGCAAGGGCAGCGCGCCCAAGGAGCACGCCGGCGCCATCTCCCCGGAGCAATTTGAACAGGCCATCAAGGCGAAGGCCCGCCTGCCGCTGGCGGCTGTATTGAGATGCCGGATACGTTACTTCACCGATGGCGCGGTGCTCGGCGGCCAAGCCTTCGTCGCGCAACACCTCGCGCACTACCGCCGCAAGCTCCACCGCCGCCGCCACAGCGCGCCGCGCCCGCTGCCCGCGCTCGCCGACTGGGGCGGCGAACTGACCGCTCTGCGCGGCCTGCGCAAACACCCTTTCGGCGAATGACTGGAAAATGTTACCGGGCCATTCGTAAGGGATGGGTTGAAAACAGGACCTTGTTTTGCGGACTTTCGGCCCGAAACAGGTTCGGTTTCGAGCAAAGCAGCCGTCTGCCAGCCTGCGTCACATGACTGCGCCGCGCGGCTTCGGTTTGCCTTTGCCGAGACGCCACCAGGCGAGGCCGAGGTAGGCGGCGGCGGTCGTTCCGAGGATGAGCAGCTCGGAGCGGATTTCATACAGGCTGGCGCCAAATTGATTGATTTTCACGTAGGCGGGGAGGCCCGTGGTCGAGGGGATGATCAGGCCGGGCCAGTGCAGGATTCCGGGGATGACCTGGGCGGGCCAGGCGTATCCGGCGAGGAAGAAAAACGGAAGCGAGGTGCAGGCGAGGACGCACATGGCGCGCTCGGGCGTCTTGAAAAAGGAGCCGGCAAAGAGGCCGAGTCCCGCGACGGCAAATATATAGACAAATGTCAGAACTATGAGTCCGGGAACGTTGTGCCCGCGGGGATAATCCTGAAACCAGAAGGCCAGGCCGTTGAAATAAAGCGAGGTCAGGCCGCAAACGGTCACGAGCGCGAGCACGAGCCCCCAGAATCCGCCGGCGGAGACGGCGGGCCGCCCGGCAAGCCCCTGCGCGGCATGACGCTGGCGCCGGACGGCGACGAGCATGGCCGCGCCGATGAGGAGCGTCTGGTGAATGATGACCTGCGCGGCGGCGGCGACGGCATAGCTGCCGTAGCCCTCGCGGGTGTTGTAGAGCGGGCGCGTGACGACCTCGACGGGCATGGCGGGAGCCGCCGGCGCGGGGGCGGAAACGCCGGCCCGGGCCGCCTCCTCCCGCATGATGCGCGCGGCGGCGTCCTGCACGACCGCGGCGAGGGCGCCGAGGACGGCGGCGTTGCGCACCGGGTAGGCGTTGTTGCTGTAAAGCGCGAGCGTGCCCTTGCGCCCGCCCAGGGCGTTGCGCTGAAAATCGGCCGGGATGAGGAGGATGCCGTTGACCGCATTGCGGCGGAGCAGGGCCCGCGCCCCCGCGAAATCCGCCGGGCGGGCGGCGACCTCGATGCCGCGCACGGCGGCGGCGGCGCGGACGATGGCGCGGCTTTGCGTGGTGTTGTCGAGGTCCACGATGGCGACGGGCAGACACATCGCGGCCTGCCGCTCGTAGCCGGCCGGGTAGAAAAACGAATAGACAACCGCGCCGAGCACCAACGTGGAAACCACGGTCTTGCTCGAAAAAATGTCGCGGAAGCCGGAGCGTATGCCTTCGAGGAGTGTCATGCGCCGGCGGGTTTGGAGGTTTTTCCGCCGGGCGCGCCCGCGGTTTCGGGAGTGAGTTTCATGACTTCGTGCAGCATCCACGTCCCGAGCGGCAGGAGAATGGCGCCGAAGAGGGCGAGCACGCCGAGCCAGGGCAAGGCGTCGCGGACGGCGGAGTCCATCTGAAATTGCATGACCTGCACGCGCATGTAGTGGGTGTAGGGCAGCATGGCGCTGAGGGATTTGGCGAAAAGCGAGGCGTCGGCGAAGGGGAAGACGGCATCGCCATAGGTGAAGGCGGCGCTGGTCAGCATGACGCAGATCGCAATGGAAAAACCCAGGTCGCCCCGGCTCGCGCCGATGATGACGGACATGAGGCAGCCGCAGGCGAAATAGAAGAGAAATTGCGCGCCAATCAGCAGCGGCAGGCTGCCGTGGACGGGGAACCCGAAGACGCCGCGCATGATGATTAAATACAATGTCCCGTGGAATGTATAAATGATGGCATAAAAGATGATTTTATAAACAAGGGCCGCGAGGAGGCCGCCGCCGGCGGCGGCTTTCCACTCCCGCCGGGCGCCGGGCGCGATTTCGCGTCCGATGGCCAGCACCATCGTGCAACTGAACGCGATGTGCAGGAGCGCCGTCACCAGGGCGGCGCCGAGGGTCCAGTCGTAGCTGCCGGTCGGGTTGAACAGGAGCGCGGCCTGCGCGCCGACCGGCGCCTCGCGCGCGGCGCGGGAATCGACCGCGCGGTTGTGTCCGGGCGGCATGGGGTTGAGCGCGATGTTCAGCGAACCGGCGGCGGCTTCCAGGTCGCGCGCGACAAGGTTGCCGGCGGTGTAGAACTGGGCGTTGAAGAAGGCGAAGAGCGTGGCGCGCCGGCCGCGTCTCGCGTCAACATCGGCGCCGCGCGGCACATAAAGGAAACCGAATATCTCCCCGGTGCGCACGAGCGCCCCGGCTTCGGCGAGGGTGGCGGGCTGCGCGATGACGCGCGCGGTGGGGACGCCTTGCAGGGCGGTGATGAGTTTGCGGCTGAGCGCGGAATGATCGTCGTCCACAACCGCGACGGGCAGCCCGCGCGGGACGCCGCGGGCGAAAAGCACGAGGACAAAGGCCGTCAGCAGCAGCGGGATGACGCTGACGAGGGCGGCATCCCACGGGCTGTGGCGCACAAAGCCGGTTTCACGCGCGATGGAGTTGGCAAGTCCGCTGAACACGGGGAGGTTTGTTTTTTGTAACCACTAATTTTCACTAATAATCAGAACACTAATGGACGCTAATGTCCTGGCTGTTTTATTGGTGTTTATTAGTGTTCTGTTTCTTAGTGAAGATTAGTGCCTGAAAATGGCTGGCTTTTATTGAACAGAAGAAAACGAAGGGAACGAAGAAAACTTTTCATTTCATATGCCTTCTTTGTTTTCCATCTTCGTTGCCTTTGTTTTCATGGCTTTTGTCACTGCGCGGGTTGCGGCCAGTCGAAGAGCACGCTCATGCCGGGGCGGAGTTTTTTCGCGGACTCGTCCTGCCCGGCGGGGCGGGCGCGGACCTCGAAGGTGCGGATGTCGTAGCCGTCGGACAGACGGGTGGCGCGCCATGTGGCGAAATCGCCCCGCGGGTTGATGTAGTAAATCTTGAAACGCATCGCATGGTTGTCGAGCGCGGGCACGGCGCCGGTGAGCACCTGGCCGATGCTGATGCCGTGGAACTGGTCTTCGCGGACGTTGAAGGCGATCCAGAGGTCGTCCGGGTTGATGAGGGTGAAGACAGGAAAGCCGGGCGGGAGGATTTCGCCGGTGTTGGCGTAGCGGCGGCTGATCTGTCCGTTGACGGGTGCGACGGCCTGCAATTCCGCCTGCAACGAGGCGACGGCGGACACGGCGGCGGCGGCGGCGGCGACTTGCGCGGCGATGGCTTCGCGGTCCTCGGCGCGGGTGCCGGCGAGGGCTTTTTCGTATTGCGCGAGGGCGGCCTTGGCCGACTCGGCGGCGGCGAGCGCGGCGGCGGCGGCCTCGTCGCGTTTTTGCGCCGCGACCACTCCCTCCTTGAAGAGGTTTTCGACGCGGGCGGCCGTGGTCCCGGCGACATCGGCGGCGGCCTGCCGGGCCTGCCAGACGGCGAGCGCGGTGGCGATGTCCTCCTGTTGCGCGCCGGCCTGGGCCTTGGCCTGGAGGGCGCGCAGGGCGAGTTCGGCGGAGCGGGCCCCGGCGAGCTTGGAATTGAGTTCTTCGTTGGAGAGGGTGAAGAGCGGCTGGCCGGCCTTCACGGTGTCGCCCTCGGCGGCGAGGAGGGTTTCGAGCCGGCCGGGCGCCTTGGCGGCGACGCGGATTTCGTCGGTGTCCACCATCGCGTGGATCTGGTCGGGCGGCGGCCGGGAGGCGAGCCACACGCCGAGGACGACGATGGCGATGAGGACGGCCAGCACCAGGATCGGCAGGATGAGCCGGCTTTTCGGGGGATTTTGCGGTTGGGTGTTTTGCGTGCTCACGGTGTCAGTTTGTCCGCGCGGTTCATGTAGGTGGTGAATTGGTCCATCCGCCCGCCGGCGTGGAGGAGGCTGGCAAGCTCGACATCGAAGCGGTAGGCGGCGGCGGCGCGCTCGACGAGGACGTTGGTCAGGGCGACGCTGGCGCTGGTGACGTCGGTCGAGGTGTTTTGCCCCTCGCGGAAGGCGATTTCCTGCACGCGCAGGTTTTCGCGGGCGCTTTCGAGGTTGGATTCGAGGAGGAGATACTGGCGCAGGGCGTTTTCGACGGCGTCGCAAGCCTGGCGCGTGCCGGTGTCCACGAGCGCGCGGACGGCCTCGACGGTGTTGTCGGCCTCGATGACGGCCTGCCTGGCCGCGGTGTAGCTGTGGCGGCGGTCGATTTTGTCAAAGAGCGCCCAGCGCACGGCGACGGCGGCAAGCCAGTCCTGATCGAGCGGGGTGTTGCCGCTGGGGTGGAGATTATACCGGCCGACCAGGGCGACCGAGGGCAGCCAGCCGGCGCGGGCGGCCTTGACCTCCTGTTGCGCGGCGCGGCGGACGGATTGCGCCGCCGCGATCCGCGGGTTGCGCGCCTGCGCGGCGCCGGCGATTCCGGCGCGGTCGGCGACGGCGCCGGCCAGCACGAAGAGCGGCGTCACCGGCGCCACGGCTTCGTCGGAGCGCAGCAGGCCGGCGAGGGCGATGCGGGCGCTTTCGAGCTCGTGCCGGGCCGAGTCGTGGCCGCGCCTGGCGGCGTCGCAGGCGACCTGCGCCTGCAAGCGCTGCGCCTTTGTGATCATGCCGCCGTGCTCCAGCTTCCGCGCGTCCGCGAGGTGTTTTTCCATGACCTGGAGCAATTCGCCGCGAAGCCCGAGCACGCGCCCGGCGAGGCGCTGGCCGAAGTAGAGTTTCACCAGGTCAAGGAGGAGCGCCTCGCGGGTGGCCTCGACTTGCGCGCCGGCCTGGTCGGCGATGGCGGCGGCGGCGCGCTGGCTCGCGCGGATTTTGCCGCCCCCGTAAAGCTGCCACATCCCGGTCACGACCGGGCGGAAGGTGCTTTGGCGCATGTTGACCTCGTAGGACATGCCGGCCACGGGCAGCGGCATCCCGTTCATCGAGGCATGGTCGATTTTGACCTGCCCGTCCCGCAGCGTTTTTTCCCAGTAAACATACTCGGCGTCGAGGGAGACGGACGGCGTGTCGAGCCCCTTGAGCGAGTCGGCGGCGGCGCGCCTGCCGGCGTGCCGGGCCTCGGCGGCGCGGAGCGCGTGCGAGGCGCGGACGAGTTGGTCGCGGGCCTGCTCGAAGGTCATCTCGCCGCCGCCGAAACGGGCTTCGGCGGCCGGCTGTTCCGGCGGCGCGGCGCAGGGCGCCGCGGCGGGGCAGGCCAGTGCCGCCGACAGGGCGATGACGAGTTTTTTTGGGTTGTTCATCGTATCAACAGGTCAAAGGTCACTTTATTCCGATTCGCCGGGGATGCCACAAGCACCAAACAAACGCAGGTCGGGGGCAGGCAAGAGGGAGTGTAACTGATGTTACGCATTTCCGTCGTACCGCAGGTTTCCAAACCTGCTTAAAAACTCACGCCTGGCCGCGAACCCGCAATCAGGCATGAGCTTCGAAGCAGACTTGGAAGTCTGCGGTGCGACGGAGCCGCGTAACATCAGTTAAAAAAATGGGGGAGGGGAGGGGAAAGGCGGAGGGAAAGGGAAAAGCGTGAAAAGGGAAAACGGGGGAGGAGAAAAGCGGGAGAGTGGAAAGCCGGGCGGGTGCGATTCAAAGTGATGTCCCCCGCCCCCGCCACTCTTCGCCGTGCAATCCGCCGCGCCCAATCCGCCGCGCCAATCAGCGGCCTTGTAATCAGCCGCGGGCTTGCCGAGAGTGCGCGGTTTCCGCACTTTTGCCAGCCATGCCGGATTCAACACCGCCGTCCATCGTGCCGCTCATCCTGTCGGGCCTGTTCTGCCTCGCCGGCGCCATCCTGCTTTGGCGCTGGCAGCTCGGCCCGGCGGCGCGCGCGCCGCAATCACCGGCGCGGCAAAACCGTCTCGCCCGGTGGTTTCTGCCGGCGCGGATTTTTCTGCTTTCGTGCGGCGCGGTGTTTTTCATGGGCCTCATTGTCCAGGGCCTGCTGGGGCGGATCATCGTCACGCTGAACGGGAATTTTTCGTTCGACTCCGACATCGGGCGGCTCATGCGGGACGCGATTTTCTGGCTCGGCGTCCTGTTCGGGTTTTTCCTGGTCGGGCGGCTCCTGCGGGCTGCCGCGGGGCTGCCGGGGTTCGGGGCGCCGCGCGGCATGACGCCGCCGCCGCCGCCGCTGCCCCCGGCGAAGGCGGCACTGGCCGGCGCGGGCGTGTTTTGCATCAGCGTGCTGCTGCTCCTGCCGGTTTCCGAGGCCTGGCGCCGGCTGCTGGTGCGTTCCGGCTTCGAAATCCCGCTGCAAGAACTGGTGGGGATTTTCCGCGCCGCGGATTCGCCGGATGAACTCGTGTTCCTCATTTTTCTGGCGGTCGTGCTGGTGCCGGTCGCGGAGGAGCTGGTGTTTCGCGGCGCGTTTTTCCGCTACCTCCACACCCGCGTCCCCGCCTGGCTCGCGCTGCTGGCGCCGGGCGTGGTGTTTGCGCTGCTGCATAAAAACCTCGCCAGCTTCCTGCCGCTGCTCGTGCTGGGCGTTTTGTTCAGCATCGCCTACCGGCGCACCGGCAGCATCGTCACGACCATCGTCGCGCACGGCCTGTTCAACCTGAACTCGATCGCCCTGCTTTTCCTCGCCCCGCCTCCCGGCGCCTGACGCGAAAGTGTTTTCTGGAGCCGCCCGCGCCCCGCATCAACACCCGCGCCGCCCCCGCACCCTTAAACTTAAACTCTCAACTTAAACTTCCGCCACCGCCGCCGCGCATGTCTCCTTTCGACGAAAATAATTTCAACGCAACGGTCGCCGCCCTCGGCGAGGAACGCCTCATCGCCGCGATCCGCCGCTGGCTCGGCGACGCCACGCCGCCGCCGCCCGCCGGCATCGGCGACGATTGCGCGGTCCTCCCCGCCTCGCCGCGCGCGCAAGTCGTGACCGTTGACCCCGTCATCCACGGACGCCACTTCGACGACTCCGTGCCGCCCCGCGCCGCCGGCGCCAAGCTCCTCAAGCGCAACCTCAGCGACCTCGCCGCGATGGGCGCGACGCCCCGCGCCGCCGTCGTCGCGCTCACGCTGCCGCCCCGCACGCGCACCCGGTGGCTGGAGCGCTTTTATCGCGGCCTCGCCGCCTGCGCCCGCGCGCACAGACTCCACATCGTCGGCGGCGACATCGCCCAGGACGACCACACGCTCGCGGCCAGCCTCACGCTCATCGGGCAGCCCGCCGGCGCGCGCCTGCTCACCCGCGCCGGCGCGCGCCCCGGCGACTGGATTTATGTCACCGGCACGCTCGGCGGCAGCCTGTCGGGCAAACACTGGCGCTTCACGCCGCGCCTGGCCGAAGGCGCCTGGCTCGCCGCGCAACCCGAAGTGCGCTGCATGACCGACATCAGCGACGGCATCGCCAAGGACCTGCGCCCGCTCGCCCCGCCCGGCGCCCGCCCGGCGCTGGACGCGCCCGCCGTCCCCGTGAGCGCCGCCGCGCGCCGCGCCGCCGCGCGCGACGGACGCCCCCCGCTCGACCACGCGCTCGACGACGGCGAGGACTACGAACTGGCGTTCGCCCTCGCGCGCCGCGCCGACCGTGCCGCCTTCGCCCGCCGCTGGAAAAAACGTTTTCCCGGCCTCCCGCTGGCCTGCATCGGCTGCTTTGTTTCAACCCAAAAAAAACTCCCCGCCAGCGCCATCGACCTGACCCTCCATCACGGCTACGAACACCTCCGCGCGGCGAACCCCGCAAGTCATGACCGCCGCCCATGATTATCGGGAACCTCTAAAAATTAAAAACAAACCAACCGCGAAAACCGCGAAAATCCGCGAAATTTCCAATGAGTATTTTTCCTTAAACAAATTATCATGCTCTCCCCGGTTTTATATTTCGCGTCTTTTCGCGTCTTTTCGCGGTTAAAAACTGATGTTACGCGGCAGCCAGTCTTTTGGCAGTTTTTTGGTAGGGCGGTCTCGCCGAGACCGCCGGGAGCCACGAGTGACGAACGCGGCGGTCTCGGC
>JAITDF010000207.1 GCA_031282705.1 Opitutaceae bacterium
ATGAGGGGCGGGGGAGGGGAGGCGAAAGGCCAGACGTGAAGGGCGGGGAGTGAAAGGAAAATGGGGAATGGCGAGTGTCGAAGGGTGCAAAGCGGCGGAGGCGCGCGCGCATGGGAAAAGCTCACGCGGAGGCTTTGGGGAAGTAGGGCAAGCGTCCCGCTTGCCTGATTGGGGTGTAGGGCGAGCGTCCCGCTTGCCTGACGGGAGCAGGATGCTCCCGCCACTTCGGGGCGGCGCGCTTTGGGGCGGCGCGCTTTGCGCGCCGTCAGGCAAGCGGGACGCTCGCCCTACTTGGTTTCCCGCGCCTCCGCGTGAGACATGATTTTTCAAAGCGCCCTTCTTTCTCTTTATCTTCTATCTTTCATCTTTCTCTTTCTCTTTCCCCCCACCCGCACCATGAAAACAGCGGGACGCCGGCGGGGCGTCTCGCGGGGCGATTTTACGTTCTGATTTTTGGGCGGTTGCGCCGCCGGCGGTTTTTCTCTTGGTTCCGCGGCATTTTCATATTTGCCTGTCATTTCTCCCCGTTTCTCTCCCTCTCTCTTCCTCTCACTCTCTTCCTCTCTCATGAAAAAAATCACGCTTCCATTCCCGGTTTCCGCCCTCGGATTCGCACTCGTGTGCATGGCAATCGCGCCGGCGCTTCACGGCGCCGGGAAATTCACCCTCACCGTCTCTCATGACCTCGACGCGGCGCGCCCGGCCGAGACCATTGTGCTCCCGTTCGAGGAGGTCGCGCGCCGCCTGCCCGGGCTGTTGTTTGACCAGGTCGTCGTGCGCGACGCCGGCGGCGCGGTCGTGCCGTCGCAGGCGACGGCGTTTCACCACGTGCACCGCGGCCCGCCGGTCTATCAGCAACTGGTCTTCCAGCACGATTTCGCCGCCGGCCAGAAAAGCGCGACGTTCACCATCGAGGCGTCGCCGGTGCCCGCCCCGCCCGCGCCGGCGAAGGTCATGGCGCGCTACGTGCCCGAGCGTTACGACGACTTTGCGTGGGAAAACGACCGCATGGCGCACCGCATCTACGGCCCCGGCCTTGAGCCGCCCTCGGCCGGGCGGGACCAGATGACCAGCAGCGGCATTGATTTCTGGTGCAAAAAAGTCCGGCACTTCGTCGTCGATTCCTGGTATCGCAAGGGGCACGACGGCCTCCACACCGACACCGGCGAGGGGCTCGACATGTATGACGTCGGCACCTACCGCGGCCTCGGCGGCACCGGCGTGTGGGACGGCGCCGCGCTGCACACCTCGCGCAACTGGCGCACTTGGAAAATCCTCGCAAACGGCCCGCTGCGCGCCGTCTTCGAGCTCGGTTACGAACCGTGGGACGCCGCGCCTGCCTTCGGCGTCACGAACGGCTTCATGGTGTCCGAGACCAAGCGTTTCACCGTCGATCCGGGCCTCAATGTGGACAAGGTCGAGAGCACGTTCACCTTTTCCCCGCCGCGCAAATTCCCCGGCGGCGAAATCACCGTCGCCATCGGCTTGGGCAAACACCCGTCCAAGACCACCGTCTCCGCGCCCGCCAGGGACGAAGCCGGCGCGTGGCTCGGCCTCTGGGAGGAGTTCAAGGACCCCGCCGACGGCGGTCTCGGCACCGGCATCGTGCTCGACCCCTCCGCGAAATTCGCCGGCTTCGCCGAAACCGCCACCGACCTGCTCATCCTCGTGAAGGTGAAAACCGGCGAGCCGCTGCGCTACTGCATCGGCGGCGGCTGGGATTTGGGCGGCGATTTCAAGACCCGCGCCGACTGGGAAAATTATCTCGCCTCCATCGCCGCCCGCCTGCGCAATCCCGTGCGGATCACATTCGCGGACAAAAAATAAAGGCGATCATGCCTTCGTTCCCTTTGTTTCCCTCCGTTCAAAATGATTTTTAGGGACTCCAAAAACCAACCGGCAACCAGCCACCCTCTGTAACTGCCAACCATCAACCATCAACCATCAACCACCACCCGCCCGCAACCGACAACCCGCACACACATCAACATCACCATGAAATTCCACTATTCCGCCAGCCCGGAAACCACCAACGGCATGACCACGGAGCAACTCCGTGACACCTACCTCATCCAGGGCCTTTTCCAGCCCGGCCGGCTCGTCGCGCACTACACCGACCTCGACCGCATGCTCGTCCTCGGCGTCGCGCCCGGCTCCGCCTCCCTCGCGCTGCCCAACGACCCCAAGAGCACCGGCACCGGCTACTTCCTCGAACGCCGCGAAATCGGCATCCTCAACCTCACGCCGGCCCCCGGCGCCGTCACCGTCGGCGGCGTGAAACACGAACTCGGCCACCTCGACTGCCTCTACATCGGCCTCGGCGAGCGCGACGTGGTCTTCTCCGGCGACACCCAGTTCTACTGCGTGAGCACGCCCGCCCACGCCAGGCACCCCGTGGCCCTCATGCGCGGCGAGGACATCAAGACCGACCCCGTCGGCGACCCCGCCAACGCCAACCGCCGCGTCATCCGCCGCTACATCCACCAGAAAGGCATCAAAAGCTGCCAGCTCGTCATGGGCTGCACCACGCTCGAACCCGGCAGCATCTGGAACACCATGCCCGCGCACACGCACAGCCGCCGCACCGAGGTTTACCTCTACTTCGACGTGCAGCCCGGCCAGATGGTCGTGCACCTCATGGGCGAACCGCAGCGCACCCGCCACCTCATCGTCCACGACCGCGACGTCGTGCTCTCCCCCGCCTGGTCCATCCACTCCGGCGCCGGCACCGCCAGCTACCGTTTCGTCTGGGCCATGGGCGGCGACAACCAAACCTTCGAGGACATGGACGCCGTCGCCATCAACGACCTCCGCTGACAAAAAATCGTTCTCGTTCTCTTACTCGTTCTCGTTCTCTCTTATTCCTTCCTCTTTATCTTTCTCTTTATTCTTCATCTTTCCTCTTTCTCTTTTCCTCGAATCGGGTCTTCTTTCAAAAAGATAAAGATGAAGAGAAGGATAAGAAATGCAGATAAAGAATAAAGCGAAAGAGGAAAGATAAAGAATAAAGAGAACGGGAACGAGTAAGAGAACAAATTAACACACTCCCATCTTTTCCCTCCCAACCTGCAAAAAAACATATGAGCAAACTACTCGATCAGTTCAAACTTGATGGCAAGATCGCCATCGTCACCGGTGCCGGTCGCGGCATCGGCCAAGGCTACGCCCTCGCCCTCGCCGAAGCCGGCGCGGACGTCGCGCTCGTTGACGTGATTCCCATGGACGAAACCGCCGCGAAAATCGCGGCCCTCGGACGCAAGACCGTCAGCATCACCGCCGACCTCTCCAAAGGCGAGGAAGCCGCCCCCGGCATCGTCGCCGAAGTCGCGGAAAAACTCGGCGGCGTGGACATCCTCGTCAACAACGCCGGCATCATCCGCCGCGAGCCCTTCACCGAGCACAGCGCGAAAAACTGGAACGACGTCATCAGCATCAACCTCTCCACGCCCTTCTTCCTCAGCCAGGCCGTCGCGAAGCGGCTCATCGCGCAAGGCCGCGGCGGCAAGATCATCAACATCGCCTCGATGCTCTC
This sequence comes from Opitutaceae bacterium, assembly GCA_031282705.1. Lineage (GTDB taxonomy): Bacteria > Verrucomicrobiota > Verrucomicrobiia > Opitutales > Opitutaceae > Termitidicoccus. The sequence continues at coordinate 3,533 of JAITDF010000207.1, forward strand.
CTTCCAGGGCGGCATCCTCGTGCCCGGCTACGCCGCGTCGAAAGGCGGCATCAAGAGCCTCACCATGCTCATGGCCAACGAACTCGCGCCGCACCGCATCTGCACCAACGCCATCGCCCCCGGCTACATCGCCACGGAAAACACCCGCCCCATCCGCGAGAACCCGGCCCGCAACCAGGCCATCCTCGACCGCATCCCCGCCGGCCGCTGGGGCACGCCGGACGACCTCATGACGACGGTGGTCTTCCTCGCCTCGCCCGCCTCCGACTACATCAACGGCCACACCCTCGCCGTCGACGGCGGCTGGCTCTCCCGCTGAGAAGGCGGCACGGCCCCTCCCGGTGGCAAGCAACCCTGCCCGCGCCCCGTCTGATTCCGGCCTGCCGCCGGGACGGCGCCGCCCGCCTTTCATTGGAGCGCCTCTAATTCTACTTTGTTTAAAAAAGCTTGATTTTTGAAAACTTCCGATGCGATGAAGACCGTTCACCGCAAAAGCGGCGTGCAAACACAACCCATAACACAAACAAACCCCAACGGCGGCTGAGCCGGCGAAACCGGACGCGACAAGTAAAAAAACTGATGTTACGCGGAAGAAGCAGACTTGGAAGTCTGCGTTACGTCGGCAGGCGTTACGACTGGCTGACGGCGCAGAAGCGTGACGTACCGCAGGTTGTCAATCTTCCCGCTTCGCTCGGAACCAAACCGAGTGTAATTGCGATTGGTAGCAGAAGGAATAAAATGGTAAGGGAGGGAGATGAAAAAAGCCAATAAGGAGGTTGAACAGCTCGATGAGAACACAAAGCAATGGCTGGAAAGCCGTCCG
>JAITDF010000241.1 GCA_031282705.1 Opitutaceae bacterium
TCGGCGAGACCGCCCTGCCAAAACGGGCCGACTGCGTAACATCTGTATCAGATAATAATATAACTCCCCCGCATGAATCCCTCCGAAACCCAATCCCCCTCCCCTGCCGCACAGCGTGACCGCCGGCGCCGGTGGGGCATCCTTGCGCTGCTGTTTGTCGCGCTGTTCCTCATTTATTTCGACCGGCAGGTGATTTCATTGCTCAAACCGGAAATAATAAAAGACCTCGGATTGGTGGAGCGGGACTACGCCAACATCGTCAGCGCGTTTTTGTTTGCCTACATGTTCGCCTACGCGCTCAGCGGGCGGTTTGTGGACCGTGTTGGCGGCAAACCCGCGATGGCGCTGTTCGTCGGCGTGTGGGGTCTGGCCAACATCGTCACCGGCTTCACGCGCACCCTCTGGCAAATGGTTGCGTGCCGCGTCGTCCTTGGCGCGGTCGAGCCGGGCTGCTATCCGGGCGCGCTGCGGGTGGCGACGTCGTGGTTTCCCGCCGGCCTGCGGGGGCGCGCATGCGCCATTTACCAGGCCGGCAGCGCGACCGCGGCCGTGGCCGCCCCGCCCCTCGTCGTGGCGATGACCGCGCTGTGGGGCTGGCGCCCGGCGTTCATACTGCCGGGCATCCTCGGGCTGCTCTGGCTGGCCGGCTGGCGGTTTGTCATGCGCAACCCTTCGCCCGGATACGCGGCTGTCGTCGCGGGTGGGAACACCGGGGCGCCGGAGCGCGTGCCGCTCCCCCGGCTGCTCCGCGACCGCAACCTCTGGGGTGTCGTGCTCGCCCGCCTCGTGAGCGACCAGGTGTGGTATTTCTGCCTGTTCTGGATGGCCGGCCATTTGCGCGACACGATGCACCTCTCGCTCGCGCAGGCGGGGCTGATTGTGTGGCTTCCGTTTTTGTGCGCCGACCTCTCCGGTGTGCTCAGCGGCGTGTTGAGCGACCGGCTCGTCGCGCGCGGCATGGCGCCGTGGCGCGCGCGCAAGAGCATCCTGCTCGGCATCGCCGTGCTCGGCCCGGCGGCGGCGGTCGTGCCGTTCACCACGAGCGCGCCGGTGGCGGTGGCGGCTTTCTGCGTGGTGGCGCTGGTCTGCCAGGTGTATCTGTTCACCATCACCTCGCTCGTCGGCGAGGTTTTCCCGCGAACGAGCGCCGCGAGCGTGCTGGGCATCTCCGGCTCCTTCGGCGCGCTCGGCGGGATGCTCAGCAGCCAGCTCATCGGCGCGCTGGTCGGCGGCTTCGGCTACACGCCGATTTTCATCATGCTCGCCTGCCTGCACCCGCTTGCCTCGGCCATCCTCGCCGTCGCGATCCGCCCGCGAAAAACATGAAATGGGAACCTCTAAAAATTAAAAAACAAACCAACCGCGAAAACCGCGAAATTTCCAGCAAATTTTTTTCTCAAACAAATTATCCTGCTTTCTTCGGTTTTATATTTCGCGGCCTTTCGCGTCTTTTCGCGGTTAAAAACTGATTTCCAGAGGCTCCCAAATGAAATTTCCACTTTCCAAGCCCGCCGCAAACGCACCCGAAGACAAAGCCCTGAATTCCGCAATCTGAAATCCACAATCCAAAAACACATTCCCGCCATGAAACCCGCAACCCTCCTCCGTTCCCCGATCCTGACGGTCGTATCCTTATCCGTGCTGGCGCTGTTCGCCGGCGCCGCGCCGTCCTTGCGCGCGCAGGCGGTGACACCGCCGCCGGCCGACGACGAAATTGTCGAGCTGTCCGTCTTCGAGGTCACCGAAAGCGCCGCCGACGACTATCAGGCTCAAAACACAAACTCCATCACCGGCACCAAGCTCGAACTCGCCCGCGTGCCCATCTCCGCCGAGGTGTTCAGCCAGCAATTCATGGAGGATTTCGGCTTCACCGACATTTCCGACTTGCTGGTCCAAATTGCCGGCGTCGGCCCGCCCCTCCAGAACAGCGGCTCCGAAACGGCCACCGGCTACCAGCAGGGCGACAGCACCGACTTCAAGTCCTTTTCCATTCGCGGCCTCACCGCCAGCAATCAACGGCGCGACGGCTTCATTCGCTCCGACGGCACCACGCTTGACAACTTCGACGTGGAATCCGTCGAGAAAATAAACGGCCCGCAATCCCTCCTCTACGGCGCGGGCGATGCCGGCGGCGTCCTCAACTTCGTCGCCAAGCGCGCCAACTTTCGGAAGAAATCCATCCACGCCTCGGCGCGCTTCGACTCGGAAAACTCCTTCCGCTACCTCGCCGACGCCAACATCGGCCTGAAGGACTTCGCCGTCCGCGCCATCTACATGAACGAGGACCAAAAATTCTGGCGCAAAAATATCGGACGCAAAGGCGAGGGCTATTATGCCACGCTCGCCTTCCGCCCGCTCAAGTCCGTCATTATCCGTGCCCAATATAGAAAATATATCCGCGATGAAACGACCCCGCTCGGTGCAATGTCATATCCCGCCAGCACAAGCGTCGCCGGACGCTCCATCCGTCTGCACATGCTGCGGGAAGCGCAGGGCTTGAACACCGACACCGACCGCGAACGCTACGGCGATTTCTGGAATTGGGAAAACGCCGACTCCGCCTTCGGCTTCACCGGCCGCCATTTCGACCACAAATACACCGACATCACCGCCAACATTGTTGTCTCCAAAAACATTGATGTCCAGGTGCGCTGGGGCAAGGACGACCGCCTCAACCACAACATCAGCGCCACCGAAGGCGCGGTGCTGCACCCGGATCGCTCCGCCAACCCGCTTGGTGTCTGGGCGGCGCGCTTCCTGCCCCATGCCGGCTATTACCGCATCTCCCAGCGAGGCCCGCGCGTCCAGGGCAATTTCAAGTTCAACCTCGGCCGCTCCTCCTTCCACCAGTTCGGCATCGCCTTCCAGCAACTCGACTCCGGCATCGAAAGCTTCCGCCAGCGTTTTTATGAGACGGACCCCGTCACCGGCGGCATCATGCAGGACGCCTCCCGCATCAGCGAGGAGGACGCCGGCAGAAACGCGGTTCCCATGAAATACAGGCCCGTTTTCTCAACGGGCGCCTACAACGCCGAACGCTGGCCCGTGGGCGCGGTGGTGGATGAAAACACTGGCAAAACATACCGCCTCGCCAACGTCATGACGCCCGGCTGGGGCGAAGTCACCGCCGGCAACCCGCTCGGCCTCAACGGCAGCGGCCCCGGCTCGTATTATACAATCATGGAAACACGCGAAAGCGCCCTGCTCGCGTCTTTGTATAGCGAATGGTTCCGCGGGAAACTGGACACCATGCTCGGCGTCCGCGAGGAATACTTCACGCTTGACTGGATCAGCCACGCGCAAACGCGCCGCGCGCGCATGCCCGTGCTCACCGCCGGCGCCGTCTGGGACATCATCGGCCCGTTTCGCGGCTACGGCAATTATTCCAGCAACGCCAACACGCCCTCCTCGCCAAACCAGGTTGACATCTTTGACAACCTCCTTCCCTTTGGCAAGGGCCGCTCGTGGGAAGCCGGTTTCAAATTCGACCTCTTCAAGCGCCGCCTCTCCGGCGCCGCCGCCTACTACGACGCCACGGCCGGCAACATCCCCCGCACCCTCTCCGGCGACGACCGCTCGGACATCGACCCCGAGGGCATTAACGAACGCAACGGCGGCCCCAATTACTCCGGCAGTTTCAACTCCCGCGGCATCAGCCTGACCCTCAACGCCCGCCCCCTGCGCGGCTGGCAAATCATCCTCGGTTTCCACCACACCGACGGCATGGAACGCAAGGACGTCTCCCTGCCCACATTGTATAACGACCAGTTCAATGTCATGCCCGATGGCGACACCGTCGCCGTGCGCGACCTGGCCACCGGCGCACTCTCCCCCCACCTCGTGGCCTCCGAACCCGGCAACCCCGACTCGGAAATGACACCGCTCACCATCACCATGATGAAGGACCATTCCAGTCCATATTTTGCCCGCCTCGACAGCGTCTCCGGGAGTATTTTGAACCGTTATGAACTGGGCCTGGAAACGCCCGGCGTCGGCACCGGTGTCGCCGGCCTGCCCATCAGCGAACACCAGCTCGGATTTGTCCACCCGACCGGCGGCATGGTGCTGGTGAAGAAAGCCGGCGACAAATCCACCGGCTACGCCACGAACTCCATCAACCTCACCAACAGCTACCGCTTCACCGGCGGCCTGTTTCGCGGCCTTTCCCTCGGCCTGGCCGCCTCTTTGCGGCACCGGCAGCGCGGTTATTATTACACCGACGCCGCGGACAACAACACCCGCAAACTTTTTTATTTCCCCGATCATTTTGAAATGGCATGCCACCTCTCCTATGCGTTCAAAATCGCCCGCAAGGTGGATGTGCGTCTGCGGCTGAACGTGAACAACCTGCTCGACGAACAGGAGGTCATCGCCGTGCGCGCCATCACCGACGGCAGCATCCGCTTCGGGCGCCTCGAATACACCCCGCGCGCATTCATATTCTCGGCCGCGGTCACGTTTTGACCCTTGCGTGCAAAAATCCCGAATGACTTGATCGGAATTTGGATTCCCTCCTGAATGTCATTCCACGCCACGTCATTTGTCATGACACATAAAATCACACTCCTCCTGCCGTTTCTGGCAATCGCCTCCATCCTCTCCGCGCCCGCCCAAAAAGCCGGCGATGAGACCGAACAGCTCATCCGCGAAAACTTCGACCTCGCCGGGCAACAATACACGTCCCTGCTCAAAACGCTCGCCGACTCCGGCGCCGCCGGCACCGCCCGCTGCTTCCCGCGCACAATCGAGGACGGCAGGCTCGTCAGCGTCATCGACACGGACTGGACCAGCGGCTTCTTCCCCGGCTCCCTCTGGTATCTCTACGAATACACCGGCGACACCAAATGGCGCGACGCCGCCCGTGACTACACCGCGCGGCTCGAAAAACTCAAGGACTTCACCGGCCACCACGACCTCGGCTTCATGCTCGGTTGCAGCTACGGCAACGGCCACCGCCTCACCCGCGACCCCGCCTGCCGCGACATCCTGCTCCAAGGCGCCCGCTCCCTCGCCTCGCGCTACAACCCCGCCGTCGGTTCCATCAAGTCCTGGAACAACCCCAACTGGGCCTTTCCCGTCATCATCGACAACATGATGAACCTCGAATTCCTGCTCTGGGCCGCGCGCGAGTCCGGCGACCCCCGCTACCGCGAAATCGCCATCCGCCACGCCATGACCACCCTCGCGAACCATTTCCGCGAGGACGGCAGCAGCCACCACCTCGTCGACTACGATCCCGACACCGGCGCCGTGCTCACGCGCCAGACCGTGCAAGGCTACGCCAACTGGTCCCCGTGGGCGCGCGGCCAGGCATGGGGACTCTACGGCTTCACCATGATGCATCGCGAAACCCGCAACCCGGTCTTCCTCGCGCAGGCAAAAAAAATCGCGCATTTCATCCTGACCCATTCCCGCCTTCCCGATGACAAAATTCCCTACTGGGATTTTGACGCGCCCGACATCCCCAACGCGCCGCGGGACGCCTCCGCCGGCGCCATCATCGCCTCCGCGCTTCTTGAACTCAGCGACTACGTGGACGCCGCGACCGCGAAACGCTGCCTCGACACCGCGCGCCGGCAACTCCTCACGCTCTCCTCGCCCGCCTTCCGCGCCAGGGCCGGTGAAAACGGCGGCTTCATCCTGATGCACTCCACCGGCAATGCCCCGCGCAACAGCGAAGTCGATGTCCCGCTCAACTACGCCGATTACTACTTCCTCGAAGCACTCCTCCGCTACCGCGCCAAAATGTCCGGCCGGCCCGCCGTGCCCCCGCCCGCACCATGAAAAAACACATGACACCTCGCTTCTGTTTCTCTTTCGCGCTGCTCGCCAGCCTCCTTGTCTTTTCCGCCTTTTCCGCGGCCCCCGCGCGCGCGGACGGCGGCGCCGACCCGCTCGCGACCCTTCGCAAGGAACACCCGCGGCTGATTTTCACCGCGCAGGACTGGGCCGCCTTCGACACGCGCGTGCGCGAACGCGCCTCCGACCCGCAATTCGACACGCTGCTCGCGCAACTCGAAGGCAACGCCCGCGCCCTGCTCTCCAAGCCGCCGCTCGAACGCAAACTCACCGGACGCCGCCTGCTCGGCGTTTCACGCGAGGTGTTTCGCCGCGTGGTCACGCTCGCCGTCATCCACCGCGCCACCGGTGACGGGGCCTTTCTGCGGCGCGCCGAAAACGAGATGCTCGCCGCCGCCGCCTTCGCGGATTGGAATCCCTCGCATTTTCTCGACGTCGCGGAAATGACCGCCGCGCTCGCCCTCGGCTACGACTGGCTTTACGAAGAACTGTCCGCCGAGACACGCGCCACAATCCGCCAGGCCATCGTCAAAAAGGCGCTGAGCGAAGGCGTGAACCCGAAATTGAAATGGCACCGCGTTGAAAACAACTGGAACCAAGTCTGCCTCGGCGGCCTCTCGCTCGGCGCGCTCGCAATCGCAGAGGATGAACCCAAACTCGCGCGCAAGATGCTCGACGCCACGCGCGCCGGCATCGTGCACGGTCTCAAACCCTACGCGCCCGACGGTGTTTATCCGGAAGGCCCGGGCTATTGGAATTACGGCACCTCGTATCAGGTGCTCCTCATCGCCGCGCTCGAATCCGCGCTCGGCACCGACTGGAATCTCTGCGCCAGCCCCGGTTTTCTCGCGAGCGCCAGCGCGCAGCTCCACCTCTGCGGCCCCGCCGGGGAGATGTATAATTTTTCCGATTGCGGCAGACAGGGGCCTTTCTCTCCCGTGATGTATTGGTTTGCAAAAAAACTCGGCAATCCCGCGCTTGCAACGCCCATTGTGCAGGCGCGGAATAAGGAAACGAACCGGTTTCTGCCGCTCATCGCCCTGTGGTGGCCGGAGAAAGGAATGGCCGTATCGGCTTCCACCGCACCCGCGCTTCCGCTCGCATGGAAGGGCGAGGGTATCAACCCCGTCGCCGTATTTCGCAGCTCGTGGACGGATCCGAACGCACTCTATCTCGCGTCCAAGGCGGGCGCCGCAAACACCAGCCACGGGCACATGGACGCAGGTTCGTTCATCCTGGAAGCCGACGGTGTGCGCTGGGCGATCGACCTCGGCATGCAAAGTTACGAGACGCTTGAATCGAAAGGCATAAAACTCTGGGGCCGCGCGCAGGACAGCCAGCGCTGGAGCGTTTTTCGCCTGAACAATTTTTCGCACAACACGCTCACCATCGACGGACGCTTGCATCGCGTGAACGGGCGCGCGGAGTTCACGCGGTTTGTCCATGCCGGCGGCGCTTTCGCCAATGGCACCGGCGACGCCCCCAATGTGGCGACAATCGACCTGACCCGCGTCCTCGATGCGCAAGGCGCGCGCGTGGTGCGCGAGTTCAGCTTCGCCGGGGACGACCGGTGCGTTTACATCACCGACATGGTTGGCGGCGCGAAACCCGGCGCCGAGGTTCGCTGGGCCATGGTGACAAAAGCCGCTGTGGAAATATCCAAAAATGGCGCGGCCGCCACGTTGCGGCAAAACGGCAAAACGCTGCTGGCAACCCTCCCGCTGGTTGGGAAAACCCACCCGGGCAACAAGGTCCCGATACAGTATTCCTTTGACGTCATCCCTGCCGAGGCGCGGCCGAAAAACGATTACGATGCGCCCAACCCGAACACACGCATCTTGATTGTGCGCGCCAAGACGCCGGATGATGGCAAACTGATCATCGCGGTGAAATTACAGGCAAAGGCGCCCGATGCATCCGAAAGACAGGCGTTATTGGGCACCGGCATCCCATGACGCATGAAAATCCGCATGATATACTGATGTTACGCGTGGGCAGATTTTGGCAGGGCGGTCTCGGCGAGACCGCCCTGCCAAAACTGGCCGCCGCGTAACATCAGTGCCCCCGTCCGTCGCCGGCCGTGTTTTTTTGGCTCGCGGGTGAAACATGTCTGGAACCTTGCGCGTCTTGCCTGTCCATCCTTCTTCCTCACACAGCCATGAAAAAAATACCGACCCTTCTCCTCGCCGCCGCGTTTGCATCCGGCCTTGCCCTGGCCGACGCGCCGAGCACCATCGACCTGCCCGCGCCCGCGAAATCCGGCGGCACGCCCGTGCTCACCGCCATGGCCAAGCGCAAATCCGCGCGCGCCTTTGCCGACAGGGCGCTCACGCCGAAGCAGATGTCCGACCTGCTCTGGTCCGCCGCCGGAGTCAGCCGCGCCGATGGACGCCGCACCGTTCCGTCCGCGCGCAACAAGCAGGAGATTTCCGTGTATGCGGTCACGGCGGCCGGCGCATGGCTTTACGATGCCGGGAACAACAGGCTCGCCGCCGTGGCCGGCGGCGACCTGCGCGCGCTCACCGGCAGCCAGGACTATGTGAAGACCGCCGCGGTGAACCTCGTCTATGTTTTCGACGAGACCAAGGCCGGCGGCAAATCCGAACGCGATCTGCAATGGGGCGCGGTGAGCGCCGGCGCGATGTGCCAGAATGTGTATCTGTATTGCGCCTCCGAGGAACTCGCCTGCGTGGTGCGCGGCCTCTTCGACGCCGGGCCGCTGGCGGATGCGCTGCAACTCAAGCCCGGCCAGAGCATCCTCATCACCCAAAGCGTGGGCGTGCCCGCCGCGCCTTAGGCGCGTGTTTAGCGTGTTTATACTGATTTGGGAATCCCTGAAAATTCATTTTGAACAGAAGGAAACGAAAGAAACGAGGGAAACGAGGGGAAACGAGGGGAAACGAAGATAAAAACGGTTCCCCTCTATTTTGTGGATTTCATATCGTGCCGCCGCGAAGCGGCGACAGCGATTGACCTTTTCAGCCCCGGCGGGGCGTCAGCGGCGGTGGTCAGCCCCGGTGGGGCGTCAGGCACCGGTGTCGGCGGATTTCGCCCCGAAGGGGCGGCAGCTCTTAGCCGTGGGTGACGAGCGCAGCGAGGAAACTCACGGAATCCATCAAGAAAAACGAGCCCTGACAAGGACGGCAGCGGGGGTAGGGCGGGGAAATGCGATGACGCGAACGCGCGCGCTGCCGCCCCTTCAGGGCTTGGGGTTTTTATCAACGTTTTCCGTGGGTTCCTCGCTGCGCTCGTCACCCACGGCTAAATGCTGCCGCCCCTTCGGGGCTGACCGCCGCCTCTCCGGGGCTTTCACTGTCTCATCGAGAATAGCGGCGGACCAAAAAACAAAGAAACCCCTGGTTTGACTTCCACTTGATTGACCGCATACTTGTAATCATCGGGCGTCTCAGGCAACCGCTCGCGGGCTTCACACGTTCACCCACGAGTTGGTCTCCATGCTCTTCATGCGTCGCTTCGCTTAACAAGGTTTTTCTCCTTTCTCATTGAACGCATACCGGCATACACGTGATTCATTCCGCCGTCTGCCGTCCACCGTCCACCACCCGCCGTCCGCCATCACCGCATCCCACCTTCCGCCGTCCGTCATCATCTCATCCCGTCATCCGCCGCCGCACATGCGTTTTTTTATCTCCACGCTTTTTCTCATGTCCGCAATCCTGCCAGCCGTCTCCATCCCGTCCGCCGCCGCCATTTCGCCCGCCCCTGCCACGACCGCCGGGAGTCTCGTTTATTTCGGCACCTACACGCGCGGCAACGCCAGCGAAGGCGTGTATGCGGCGCGTTTCGACCCGCGCACCGGCGTGCTCTCGCGGCCCGGGCTCGCGGCGCGCCTCTCGAATCCGACCTTCCTCGCGCAGCATCCCTCGCTCCCGGTGCTCTACGCGATCGGCGACGACGGCGCGAAACCGGCGCGCGGGATGGTGAGCGCCTTCCGCATCAGCCCGGCGGACGGCGCGCTCGCGCCGCTCAACGCCATCGTCATCCCGGAGGAAAAGTCCGCGGCCGCGCACATCGCCGTCGATGCCGGCGGGCGCGCCGTGTTCACCGCGCATTATGGCGGCGGATTTGTCGCCGCCGTCACGCTCGGGCCCGACGGCGCGCCCGTCCGGTTTGCCGGCGCGGTGCGGCATGGCGAAACCGGCGCGCATCCGCAGCAATCCTCGCCGCACCCGCATTGCATCCATCCGCTTCCCGGCGACGGCCCCGTGCTTTCCGCCGACCTCGCCGCCGACAAGGTTTTCGCGCACCGGTTCGACTACGGGCTCGGCGCGTTTGCGTCCGGTCGGCCGCCCGCCGTGGCGGCGGCGTTCGCGCCGGGGTCGGGCACGCGCCATGTCGCGTTTTCGGCGGACTGGCGTTTCGCCTATGTCGTCAACGAACTCGCCGCCACCGTGGCCGCCTGCAAACTCGACGCGCGGCGCGGCGCGTTGCGCGAAATCCAGACGCTCTCCACCGTGCCGGAAAATTTCGCCGGGCGGCGCTGGGCGGCGGAGGTTGCGGTGCATCCGTCGGGCAGATTCCTCTACGTCTCAAACCGCGCCGGCCACGAGAGCATCGCGGTCTTCGCCATCGACGCGGACACGGGGCGGCTGGCTTTTGCCGGGCACGCCACGGGCCTCGCGCATCCGCGCCATTTTGCCATCGACCCGTCGGGCGGCTGGCTGCTTTGCGCCAACCACGACGCGAACAACATCGTCGTTTTCCGCATCGACCCCGCCACGGGCGGCCTCGCGCCCGCCGGCGATCCCGTCCCGGTTCCCGCCGCCGTGTGCGTGCGGTTTGCCAGAGCCAGATGACGCGAAGCAAGGTGGCGCAAACATCCCTCCGGAAACCTCTGCAAATTCATTTTGAACAGAAGGAAACAAAGGAAAAGAAGATAAAAAACAAGGAAAACCTCCAGTTTAACGGCTGGCTTTAACTTGTTTACTGATTTGATGTTACGCAGCACCGGATTGTGTGGCACGGGCGGCCTGCCCATAAGCGCTAAGATACTATAGTAAGCCATGAGACACGGGCAGGGGAGCGTTTTCGGGGGCGGGAGCCGGCCAGGGAAGAGCGGATGGTCAGCCCCGGAGAGGCGGTTTTCAGCCCCGGAGGGGCGGCAGCATTTGGACATGGGTGACGAGCGCAGCGAGGAACCCACGGAAACTGTTGATTAAAAACCCAAGCCCCGGAGGAGCGGCAGCGCGCGCCGTTTGCCTCATCGCATTTCCCCGCCCTTCCCTCGCTGCCGCCCTTGTCAGGGCTCGTTTTTTCTTGATGGATTCCGTGGGTTCCTCGCTGCGCTCGTCACCCACGGCCAAAGGCTGCCGCCCCTCCGGGGCTGAAACGCTGGCCCCCTCCACGGCTAAACGCAGTGTCCCTTCTGGGCTGAAAGGCTGCGTCCCTTCGGGGCTGAAAAAATCAATCGCGGTCTCCGCTTCGTGGAGGCGCGGTGTGGAATCCATTCAAAATGGCAGGAACCTTTTGGGGAAGGGGAGGCGATTCAAAGTGATGCCAGCCCGAAGCGCTCCTTTGCATTTTTCCTCTTGTTACTTGCCACCTGTTACTTGTTACTTTCCCCCAACATGGGCAGCCTCGTTTTCACCATCGCCAATCAAAAAGGCGGCGTCGGCAAGACCACCACCGCCGTCAACCTTGCCGCCGCCTTGGCGGACAAAAAAATCCCCGTGCTGCTCGTCGATCTCGACCCGCAGGCCAACGCCACCAGCGCGCTCGGCATTGAAAAGGAGGAGGGCCGCAGCCTCTACGGCCCGCTCCACGGCGAAGGCGCGGCGCTCGACATGATTGTCGCCACCGCCGTGAAAAACCTCTCGCTCCTCCCTAGCGAGGAGGACCTCGCCGCCGCCGAAATCGAGCTCGCCCAGACCGAAAACTACCTCGCCCGCCTCCGCGCCGTGCTCGACCCCGTGAAAGACTCCGGGCGCTTCCCCGTCATCATCATCGACTGCCCGCCCTCGATGGGCATGCTCTCGATGAACAGCCTCGCCGCCGCCGACCACCTGCTCATCGCCCTCCAGTGCGAATACATGGCGCTCGAAGGCCTCGGCCAGATCCTGCGCAACGTGGAGCGCATCAAGGACGCCGGCGTCAACGCCGCCCTCACCGTCGGCGGCATCGTGATGACGATGTATGACGTCCGCACCAACCTCTCGCGCCAGGTCGTGGACGAGGTGCGCCGGCACCTGCCCGACAAGATTTTCAACACCGTCATCCCGCGCACCGTGCGCCTGAGCGAGGCGCCCAGCTTCGGCAAAACCATCTTCGCCTACGACCCGCTCTCCCCCGGCGCCTCCGCCTACAAAAACCTCGCGAAGGAAATCATCGCCCGGTTCGGAATCGCCGCCGCCGCGCCCGCCAAACCGCCCGCGAAAACCGAGCCGCCCGCCGGCGAAAAACCCGCGCCCGAGCCGGCAACGCCGGCCGCTCCGGAGGCGCCAGCCGCGCCGGCCGCGCAGGCAGGCCAGCCCGCTTCCGGCGACCCGGCGACCCCCGGCGGCAATTGAGTGCCCGCATCCGCATCCGCACCCGCACTTGCATGAGTAAAAAAGTGCCGGCCTTGGCGCGTGCCGTTGTTTTTATTCCAGCTCGCAACCGGGATGATACCGCCGCCGCCGGCATCGGTGCCGCCCGGCGGCGGCGGCACCGCCGACCCGATTGCAAACTGGAATCAGGTTGGTTCATAACTGATGTTACGCGGCAGCCAGTCTTTTGGCAGGCTTTTGGTGGGGCGGTCTCGCCGAGACCGCC
>JAITDF010000281.1 GCA_031282705.1 Opitutaceae bacterium
GGCACGCAAGCGGATCCCGCTGATTACAATTTCAGGCGGCGAGGTCGGTCCGGCTGCAATCAAAAACACCGCGCAAAATATCACCGATGCCTATGTGCCGGTTGGCGCAAATATCATCACGGTCGCCGACGCTTCGAAATTTGCCGTGGGGCAGGCCATTTTTGTCATACGCCACGGCAACGCCGACTGGATAAAGACTATTGGCATGGACCGCATCACACCGCGGGCCGCCAACCCGGCCGGCACGGTGCAATGGGCGCCCTTCGACCTGTCGTTTGACCGCGTCATTGCTGCCATCAACGGCAATCGCATCGTATTCGACGCCCCGAGTGTCTGCGCCATCGACCGGCGCTGGGGCGGAGGCGCCATCGCGCGTTACGATGACTCCAAGCGCATTGAAAACTGCGGCGTGGAAAACCTGCGCGCCGATTCAGTTTATAATACGGGCAAAACCGCGAGGCACAAGGTCGCAGGCACTTACGCCTCGGATGAGGACCACGCCACTCATCTTGTGCGCTTTGGGTCCGTCAAAAACAGTTGGGCGCGCAATCTCACGTCGCTGCATTTTTATCATGGCCCGGCATCCATCGGCAAGGACGCAAAGTGGATTACGGTGCAGGACTGCCGGTCACTCGAACCCGTAAGCATAATTACCGGCGGACGTCGTTATCCGTTTGGCATGACAGGCCAGCTCTCGCTTGTGCAGCGTTGTTATTCCGACAAGGCCCGCCATGCCTTTGCGTTCGGGGCCCGGGTGCCGGGGCCAAATGTTTTCCTGAACTGCCGCTCCGAGCGCGATTACGCGGCAAGCGAACCGCACCAACGCTGGTCCACCGGCGGCCTCTACGACAACGTCGGGGCACGAATTGCAATTCAGGACCGTCAACACATGGGCTCGGGACACGGCTGGGCTGGCGCAAATTATGTGGTGTGGAATTGCAAGGGCGCTCTTGTTTGCCAGCAACCGCCGACGGCGCAAAATTTTGCCATCGGTTTTATAGGCGAAAAATTAAAGCCCGCTTTTCCCCGCCCCGACGGCTGGTGGGAAAGTTACGGCAAGCCCGTCGTCCCTGCCAGTCTCTATGAAGCACAACTGGAAGATCGAAAAACCCGCTGAATTTTTCAAACCGCCCATAAATGATTTTTCCCATGAACTCCACCAACCGTCCCCTCCGCCTGATTGCCGCCGTTGCCGCTTTCAGCCTTTCAGTAATCAGCCCGCCGGCCTTTTCCGCCGCCGGGGCTCCGCTGTTCCCTTTTTTGATTTCCTACGACGCGCCCGACAACGCGGCCAATATGTCGCACCTGCTCGACGCCCCCGCTGGCAAACACGGCTTCGTGCGCGTCGAAAACGGACACTTCGTAAACGACAAGGGCCGCGTGAAATTCCACGCCACCAACCTCACCGGCCCGGCCAATTTTCCCACGCACGAACAGGCCGACAAGCTCGCCGCGCGCCTCGCCCGCTTCGGCATCAACTGCGTGCGGCTGCATTATTTCGACTCCACCTACGGCAATTTCATGACCGAAAAACAAGCCGGCATCTTCGGCATCGGCGACCCGGTTCCAAACGCCTTCTCCGCCGACCCGGAGCAGCCAATGCCCCGCTTCGACCCCGCGCAAATTGACAGGCAGGATTATCTCATCGCCGCCCTCAAGAAACGCGGAATATACGTCAATATAAACACCCATGTCGCCCGTTTCAGGAATGGCGTTTGCTTCTTCGACCCGCTCGTCATTGCCGCCGAAAAGGAATACGCCCGCGCCCTGCTCACGCGCGTGAACCCCTACACCGGCCTTTCCTACACAAACGACCCGTGTGTCGCCCTCATCGAAATCAACAACGAGAACACCGTGTTCAAGGGTCACCGCGAAAGCGGCTGGCTCGCCTCCCTGTCGGGCCGGCTCGCCGGCGAGGTGCAAAACCAATGGAACGCCTGGCTGGTCAAAAAATACAAAACCACCGAAGCCATGAACGCCGCGTGGAAAATGGAAAACTCCGCGCTCGGCGACGAGCAGGTTCAGGAGGGCGCGTTCGACCGCCCCGTCGCGTTCGACAACAATCCGTGGCGCCTGGAAAAAGGCGCGGCGGAGGTGTCCGCAACGGTCGCCGACGGTGTTTTGCGCATAACCGTCACGCGCGACGGCAACGAGGCGTTCCCGAAACTTTTCCGCCGCGTGCCGCTCGAAAAAGACAGCCTCTACACAGTGTCATTCCGCATCCGCCGGACAAAGGGCCGCGACTCGTCCAAACTCGGCTTCGCCATTGCAAAAACCAGGGGCGGCTGGAAACAACTCGGCCTGCTCGCGCCGTTTTCCGCCACCGGCGGCTGGGAGACAATCACGCACACTTTCCGCGCGACCGAAACCTCCGGCTCCGCGGAAATACAATTCACGCGCTTCAAGACGGGCGTCTATGAAATCGACGATTTGTCCTTCAAACCCGGCGCGCCCGGCTCAACCGGCGCCGGCGCCCGCATTGAGGACGGCTCCGTGGCCATTGTGAAAAACATCGCCGCCGCCCCGAAACAGGCTCAAAATGACTTTTATCAATTCGTCCTCGACACCGAGCGCGCCTACTGGCTGACCATGTCGGACTTTATTAAAAACACCCTGAAGGCAAGGGCCCCGGTTTCCGGCACGCAACTCAACTACAGCCCGCCTCAAACGCAGGCGGAACTGGATTACGTGGACATTCACGCCTACTGGTGCCATCCGAGCGTCAATAAAAACTGGGGCATCGGCAACGGGGCGCTGGTCGGCTCAATGCAAAGCATCCTTTCGCTCGCCGGCAACCGTGTCGCCGGCAAGCCTTATACAATCAGCGAATTTAATTGCCCTTTCCCGAATCAATATGGCGCGGAGGGACAGCCGCTCCTTCGCGCCTACGGCGCGTTTCAGGGCTGGGATGGCGTTTTTGAATACACTTACAACCACACCCCCGACTTCGAGCCGCGCCGCAACACTTACTTTTTCAGCATGATTGCGCGCACGGAAGTGCTCGCGCATTTCCCCGCCTGCGCCGCCATGTTCCTGCGCGGCGATGTCAGCGAGGCCCGCGAAACCGTCACCGGCTCAATGGATGACGCGACTTATTTCGACCGGCTTGTAAGCAGAAAACACATCAACGCCAGCCTCGCCGCCGTCGGCCTCGACTCCAGGCTCGCCCTCGTCCACAAGGTCGCGATGTCCTTCACCCGCGCCCCGGAAAAAACCCCGGCGCCGGCGGTCGCGCCCGAATTGGGCGGCATTATCCAAAGCGACACCGGCGAACTCACTTGGAACCGCGAAATGCCCGAAAAAGCATATTGGACGGTCAACACTCCCGGCACAAAATGTTTCAGCGGCTTCCCGGCGGGACGCGAAATCGCAATGGGAAATATAAAACTGAACATCGGCGCCACCCGCCTCAACTGGGCGACCGTTTCATTGACCTCGCGCCACGCGACCGGCTTCGGCGAAAGCGGAAAACCCGCGGCCATTTTGCTCGCCGCGACGGGGCTGGCGGAAAACGAGGGCACGGTGCTCGAATCCGCGGGCGGGAAAAACGTCGCCTTGCGCGACCGGCTGCACTGGGGCGACGGCACCGTGCTCGTCGAGGGCGTGCCCGCGGTTCTCACCCTGCCGTCCGGCCCGGCGCGGACAAAATGTTTCGCGCTCGACGAACACGGCGCGCGCAAGGCCGAAGTCCCCGTTGAAAAGGCAAAGGATGGCTGCCGCATCGAAATCGGCCCGCAATATAAAACCGTGTGGTATGAAATCTCCGTCGCGGGCGGCTCGAAATAAAACCACGAAAAAATTTCGCCATGAAACCTAAAACCATACTCATACTCCTCCTGTTGTCAGTCCCCGGCTTGAGGGAACTCTCCGCCGCCGACCCCATGTCACCCGCCTATTGGGAACGCTGGAATCCCGAGGCGCAGGCAAAAATAGACCGCGACATCGAAAAAAACCGCATGGCCGACGCCGTCATAAAACTGCCCGCGGGCATTCCCGCCGGAATCGATATTAAAATCGAGCAAATCACCCACGATGTTATCTTCGGGGCCAATATATTCAACTTCAACCAGCTCGGCACGTCCGGGCGAAACCAAAAATACCGCGACCTCTTCGGCCCGTTTTTCAATTCCGCAACCATCGCCTTTTACTGGAAAAATTTCGAGCCGGAGCCGGGCAAACTGCGTTTCGCCGGCACTTACGAGGACAGCGAGGAATTCTGGAATAAACACGAGAATCCAAAGAAGCATCCCTACTGGC
>JAITDF010000380.1 GCA_031282705.1 Opitutaceae bacterium
CGGAAAAACGCACGCTCTTCCGCCTCCTCGACGCGACCGCGGCGACCGGCGTGCGCCTGACCGAAAACTGCGCGATGACGCCCGCCTCCTCCGTGAGCGGCTGGTATTTCAATCACCCGGCGGCAAAATATTTCGGCGTCGGAAAACTCGGCCGCGACCAAGTCGCGGACTATGCGCAACGCAAACAAATCCCCCCCGCCGAAGCCGAACGCTGGCTCGGCCCGTGGCTGGATTACGACCCCTGACCCAAAGTGGAAGCGCCCCCCCGCCGCGCGCCCGCCGCAACGCAGACCGCCAAGCCTGCCCCATCGCGCGGAGACGTCCGTTTTCGTCCGCCGTCCATCGTCCATCGTCCGTCGTTCTTCGTTCTTCTTTCTCTTTCCCCCGGCCCACACCTGACGAAAGACGAAAGAAGAAAGAAGAAAGAGGAAAGATTCCGGAGGCGAGGGAGGCGAGGGAGGCGAGGAGGCGAGGGGGGTGACGCCACTTTGAATCGCCCCCCTCTTTTCCCCCCATTGCCCGCTTGACTGGGCATTGCCCCCGGTGTGCCATCTGTTTTTTTCCGCCACGACCAACCCGAAACACAACCAACCCGAAACACATCATGACCGACTCCTCCACCGCATCCTCCCCCGGACGCTCCGAGCCCGCATTCCCCGCGTCGAAACCGCGCCTGTTCCGGGGGGCCGACGGGAAAAGCTACGCCATCGTGTTCCTGCTGCTCTGCTCGCTCTTTCTCCTTTGGGGCTTCTGCAACGGGATGATCGACGCGATGGACAAGCATTTCCAGGACAGGCTGAGCCTCTCGCGCTCGCAGTCGGCCTGGGTGCAGTTCGCCCACTACCTCGGCTACTTCCTCATCGCGCTGCCGGCGGGCGGGCTCTGCCGCGGGCTCGGCTACAAGGGCGGCATCATCACCGGCCTCGTCGTCGTCGCGGCGGGCGCGTTCTGGTTTGTCCCGGCGACGCGCATCGACGCGTTCTGGGCCTTCCTGCTCGGCGTGTGCGTCATCGCGATGGGGCTCACGTTTCTTGAAACCGTCGCGAACCCCTACACCACCGTGCTCGGCCACAAGCACTACGCCTCCACGCGCATCAACCTCGCGCAGTCCTGCAACGGCATCGGCTTCATGATGGGGCCGATCATCGGCGGCATGTTTTTCTACGGCAGCGCCAGCGCGGCGGAAAACCACGGCCGCCTCTTCATCCCCTACGCCGCGGTCGGCGTCATCGTGCTCGTGCTCGCGGTTGTCTTTGCCTGCGTGAAAATCCCCGACCTCCAGACCGAGGACGCCTACAACCTCGACAAGGACGAGACGGCGGGCGCGGAGAAAACGGGCCTCACCCGGCGCGGCCTCAAGGGCCTGGCCCTCGGCACCGCCGCCGGGCTGGCGCTGGGCGCGGCGTATCTGTGGCATCTGTGGCATGGCGCCGCGCCGGCGGGGCAGGCCGCCGGGCTGGAGCAGGCGTTGATCTGCCTGCTGTGCGTGGTGATGCCCGGGCTGCTGGGCTTTATTTTGGGCAACTATCTCCCGCTCTGGCGGCACCTGCACGTGACGGGCGGCGTGTTTGCGCAGTTCCTCTATGTCGCGGCGCAGGCGGGCATCTTCAGCTTTTTCATCAACTACGTCGTGGCCGACATGCCGCCCATATCGCGGGGCGCCGCCGGGGTCTTGCAGGCGTTCCGCGACATTTTCCCCGGCGACAGCGAGGTCGTCCACACCCAGGCAAACGGGCTGATCTTCATCAACGAGGCCGGGGCCACGATTCTGCAAGGCTGGGTGGCCTTCGGGCTGTTCCTGCTCGGGCGGCTCGTCGGCGCGGCCATCCTCGCGGTGGCGCCCGCGCACCGGGTGCTCGGGATTTACGGCGCGCTCAACGCGGCGCTCATGGTGCTTGTCTTCATGCAGCTCGGCTGGGTCTCGGTGGCCGCGGTGTTTGCCAGCTTTTTCTTCATGTCGATCATGTTCCCGACGATTTTCGCGCTGGGCATTTTCGGCCTGGGGCGCAAGGCGAAGCTCGCCTCGTCATTCCTGGTCATGGCCATCATGGGCGGCGCCATCATGCCGAAGCTCATGGGCTGGTTCAGCGACCGTTTCGGCGAGGCGGCCGCTCATTACGGGCGCGAGGTGACGGGGCACAACCAGCACCTGATGTCCCCCGGCTTCGCCGTGCCGCTGTTCTGCTTCGCCGTGATCGCGCTCTACGGCTTCACCTGGCGCAAACTGAGCAAGACCGACAGCCCCGGAGGGGCGGCTGCGGTTAGCCGTGGATGACGGACGCAGCGAGGAACCCACGGCCAAGAGCCGCCCGCCCCTCCGGGGCTGAAAAGGTCAATCGCCACCTCCTCTTCGCGGACGCGCGATGGGAAATCCATTCAAAATGGAGGGGAATCATCTTTGTCTTTATTATCTTTCTCTCGGGGCGCCTCTAAAAATTCATTTTGAACAGAAGGAAACAAAGGAAACGAAGATAAAAAACAAAGAGAGCCCCGGTTTGACGGCCGGCTTGAAATCAGTCGCTAAAAACAGTTCGGGATAAATAACTGATGTTACGCGGCTCCGTCGTACCGCAGACTTCCAAGTCTGCTTCGAAGCTCATGCCTGATTGCGGGTTCGCGGCCAGGCGTGAGTTTTTAAGCAGGTTTGGAAACCTGCGG
>JAITDF010000311.1 GCA_031282705.1 Opitutaceae bacterium
GAGGGGCAGGCCAGGGCTGGCGACCTGGATCAGGACGCAGGCGAGGGCAATGCGGGGGAGGGTGAACGTTCTCATGTTGTTTGGCATTTTGGCCGGAGGATGCAGTCTGGAGAAAAACAGAGAACCGCGGGCGCCGGACTACCGGGCGGAAAGCGAGGGGGTGAAAAATGGCATGGTGTGCGATAAACATACAAGGAAGGGCGGCTCACTCGACCCCGAAGGCGGACAGTCGTTGCTGGAGCGCCTTCAATTCGTCGCCTTTTGCGAACTGCAAACTGCACCGCAAATGGATAGCCTTTGCCGTCCCAATTTGCCGTGACACGCCATCAAGGATGTCCATCCCCTCCATTTGCTTGCCGCCGAAACTTATTTGAAAACGTTTCCCCGCATTCGCGATTTTTTGATGAACCTCCGGCCAGTGGCGGTGGTCGGGCTTGCCGTCGCCGGGCACCCATTGCACCGCGCCGAGCCCGGGAATCGCCAGTATCGAGTCGAGATGCGGAAGCTGCCCCACGCCGTCCAGATGATACATCGTGCGTGTCAGACGGCGGCACGAGGCGGTCAGTTCGGGCAGGGCGAATTCATCAAACATCTCGCGGCTGATCATGTAGGAAAAGTCGCTTTGGAGAACATAGCCCGGTTCTTCCGAAAAAATGCCGGCCCAGTCACTGTGGCCGGGATTGACTGGCTGGAGAATGGCGTTGAGCGCGACATAACACTGGTGCCAAGCCTCGTGCTCCTCGGCGAGCAGACGCTTCACTTCGCCGGGATAATCGTAGAGATCAAGCAACAGGGCCTCGCCCGGACGGAAAATCGAAAGCACATCAAGGCCGCCTCCCAGATCCGTCATGCCCATCAATACCTGCCCCTGCCAGCGGCGCATTCCGGCGCGGTAAATGTCACATAGCCGGCGGAACCAGATGTTGTCAGGATCAAAACGGAAATGGATTTCCTGAATCGGCGTGTCCGGGGCGGGCGGGTGAAACCAGACGCGTCCGGTGCTGTTATCCAGCGTCGCGCCAAGAATGGCGGCGAGTATGCCGGGGCCGAAGCAATCCATGTTGAAATACGGGAATGCGTCTCCGAGCCAGGTCAGGCGGGAAAGTTCCCAGTCAATGCGGTCAATGAGTTGTTCGGCGGGGACCTCAAGGTTGTGGCAGGTGCTCTGGCTCAACAATGGGATCGCGGGCTCGATGCGCCCGGGATCGCCTCCGCCAAGCGTGACGGGGATGAGCGGGCGTTCCAGTTGTCCGTCCCACCATGTGCGGTAGGCGGTGCGGATTTTTTCCCAACGGTTCGGGTCGAAGTTTATGGGCATGGGAGCGGTGTCCTGGTTGGTGGATTTCGTTTAATAAACCCGTATTTCAAACACATGCGCGGAGGGCACGCCGTGCGTGGCTGTTATCAGCACGCGAAGGCGTCTCGCGCCCACCGGTTGCTCCAGCCGGTGAATGCGCTTGCGCAACACATTGTCGCGCACGGCAAGCACCGGGCGGCCGTCGCAAAAAAGCTCGTAATCGCGCGCCATTCCGCGTTGCGGCCCGCGCAGCACGTTTTGGGTTTGCCCGGCGCTCAAGCTCAAAATCAGTTCGTTTTGCAGGCCCGAGTCGAACGTCAGGTGCACCTCGCGAATCAATTGTTCGTCCGGCCACTCCAGCTCGATCCACGCCGGCAGGGTCTTTGATTCCCAGCGGTGCGGCCCTCCGTCGGCCCACGGCCCCAGGTGCGCGAAAAGCTCCCGGGTGATTCCGTCGGTCACGCTTGCGGCGGCGGCGCCCTTGCATTCATCCGATGCGCGCACGGTCGCCGGGCGCGCCTTGTCGGCAGGGTCCAGGTTGGACAATGCCGGTATGAACGCGTCGTCACGCAGCAGCCATTGCCGCAGGCCGGCGATTTCTTTTGCGCCGAAAAATTGCGCGATTGCCGTTTCCCGGGAATGGCTGTGCTTTTTAAGATATGCCGCCGCCGTGCCCACGGCCTGACCGATGACCGAGCAGGTCGCCATCACGCGCGTGCTGGCAAACGCCACATGTGTCACGCTGATGTTGCGGCCGGCAAAAAACAGGTTGCCAACATTGCGCGAATACAAAGAGCGCAACGGCACTGTAAACAAAAATGGCACTTCATGCTGCACGCATGGCGGTTCATCCACCGCGTCGATCCCGCTGGGCGGATGCAGATCGAGCGGCCATCCCCCATAGGCCACGCCATCATCAAACAAGCGTCCCTCCGCAATGTCGCGCTCCGTGATTATATACGGCCCCATGAAGCGCCGTGACTCGCGTTTGCCCGGAATCATCCCAACCCAGTCGAGCGTCCAGTTGGCCGCGCCCGGGTGATCGCCGGAGTTTTTAATGTAATCCCATATCCCGAGCGCGATGCGCAGCAATTCGTGCCGGATCGCGGCGTTGTCCTTGAGCGTGTCAAGCTGTCCGCCCCATTCGCTCCACCAATATCCGTATTCATAGCTTGCGATCGGCCTCAATTTGAAGTCTTCCCGTTTGAAACGGCGCGCCCACGGCGGCGCCCGAAACGGTTGCGGCATATCGTGCCTGCGCCCGGTGAACATGATGGAACTGCCAAGGGTCTGCCTGTCTCCTTTCACGGGCGCCAGGTTTTCACCAAACTCGTCGCGTGACTCGCGGCCCACACGGAAGTCAGCCCCGGCCTCAAAACCCAGGCGACCATCCCCGGTGCAGTCCGCGTAAAACGGAGCGCGCAATACAAACAAGTCTTCCGTGGCATGCCGCACCGCCCGCATGGAGACGATCCGCCGTCCGCCGTCCGGGGGGATCACCACCTCGCAACCCTCGCACACAGTGTCGAGCAGCAGCGTGATATTCGGTTCGCTCACGATCTTGTCATATAGCAACAAGTCCCATTGTGAATACGAGCCGTGCGGATTGCGCGCGGCGTCCTCGAGGCGCAATTCCTCAATGAGCCCCGACTCGCGCGCGCCGGGACGCCTGCCATGGATGTCCGCGCCGACGATATGCATGCGAATCTCGCTGGATGCGTTGCCGCCGAGCACGGAGCGATCCTGCACAAGGACGACGCGCGCGCCGTTGCGCGCCGCCGCCAGCGCCGCGCACACGCCGGCCATTCCGCCGCCCGCGACGACAAGGTCTGTGGATATTTCGTGATGATTCATGGAATAAATTCGACCCCGTGCCGGCACCAAACCGGAAGGCACCGATACAAAGGGGCAAGTGCTTGGAACCCGGGACACTGGGCGCGGACGGGGCGGGTAACAAAACCATCCTTCCTGAAACCGTTCAGTCGCTGCGGCGCGGGCGCGCGGGAATGCGCGGTCTCAACTTTTGCTGAACGGTTTCGGCAATTGCGGGATTTCCTCTGTTCTGGAGATGTCCAAAGTGCGCGTTGCCATTCACGGGCATCAAAACCCGCGCCTATGGCGGCAATTGCAACCCTCCCAATTCTCCTCATGAAGATATTCTTTTATATAACCGGTCTGGCGCTTGCGGGACTGGTTTTTGCCGATCCGAAACCGGTGTCGTGGCTGGAATTGGCTGAAACCGTCCGCCCCTCGACGTCCGGCGAATCCGCCCCGCAGATCGCCGCTGCCGGGGAGGGCACGTTTCCTGGGGAAACCCTGATCCTGACCGGCGACGGGCTGGAGGACGCCACGTTGATCATCCGGACGGCGGACCGGGAGGTGGCGCTCGCGCCACTGCATTCCGCCTCCGACCGCATGCTGGCCGTGCTGCCGGACGCGCTGCCTCGGGCGGCGCTGGTGGTCTGGCCGGTGCGTGGCGGGCAGGTCGGCGCGCCGATCCGCGTCAACGCCCCGCAAGTCTGGTGGCACTGGCCGCTGCGTGTCACGACACAAACGGATAAACTGCACCTCATGGGGCGCAATTTCAAGCTGCCGGACGGCGGGACGGCAGTTTATATGGAGGGAGGCGGATTTGAGGGCATTGTCCCCGTGACCGAAAGCGACCCGTATCATCTTTGTGTCCGTCTGCCAGGCGGGCTGACCGCCGGCGACTGTCAGTTGTATGTTTGGAATGGCACCGATTGGGGTTGGAGCGACCCGCTGACGGTTTCCATCGAGGCGGAGCAGGCCGCGCCATCCGCCGCGACCCTGATCGCGGGTGATTACGGCGCGCATCCGAATGACGATACGGACGACGCCGCCGCGTTGCAGGCCGCGCTCGACGCGCTGGCCCCAGGCGGCACGCTGGTCTTGGCGCGGGGCCGTTATTTGCTTTCCCGTTCGCTAGTTGTGACCACCCCGAATGTGTCCATCAAGGGCGCCGGTGCCGGCGCGTATGACGCCGCGGCGGTCACCATAAACGGTGCCGCCACGCATTTGAAATACGCGGACGTTTATCAATTGCCCGCCAGCCTGATCGAGATTTGCGCCGCCGGTTGCGAGGTGTCCGCGCTGGCGGCGGAAAATGGCAACAACGGCGAAGACCAGACCGTCATCTCGGTTCACGCGCCCGACGCGCGCATCCATGACGTGACGCTGGTCTCGCACGACAAGCGCAACTGGGGCTACGCGGAGCCGGGGCCCAATTTCGGCACTCCGAAGAACAATCCGAATCCCCTCACCACCAAGGTGGTGGACAGCGGGGCGCTCTTTGTCGAGACCGTCGGGCGCGCCGATCTATGGTTTTACGACTCGGCGGTCCACGCCGTCGGCCCCGGCGTGTTGATCGGCACGCTTCAGGCCGTGTCCACCAGTCTCAACCCCGCTCCGTGCGCGCCGTCCTCGGATGGCGTGCGGGTGGAGGGCGTGCGCTTCACCGGCTACTATGCCGGCGAGCCGAACAACCAGCCCAACACGGGAGGCAGCGGGCGCGCGGTCGGCGTGATCATCTACAACGGGAAAAAACTCGCGGTCAGGAATTGCCAGTTCGAGAGCGCCGCCCGCACCGCCCGGAAAATCATGTGCCGCACCGTGCTCGCCCTGAACACCTCCACGCGGGATTTGTATCTGGCGGAAAACCGCAGCCTAAACGTCGGCTCGCACACCTCCGCGACCGGCATGGACCCCAACCAGGGCGAGTCATACCTGTTTCATTACCACTATCCCTACGGCGGCCTGTTCAACGTCGCGCAGGCCGGCCCGGACTCGGTCACGCCCGTCCTGTCGGGCATCCCGCCGGTGCCCGGCCAGCCGGGCGATCCCCACTATAACGATCCCCATTATTTTACCGACAACGCGGGCAGCCGCGTGCTGCCGGAGGTCGGGGCCAACGACCACTGGCTGGTCTTCATCTGCGCCGGCAAGGGTGTCGGGCAATACCGTCAGGTGACCGCGCAAACCGACGAGGGCGGTTTGATAAAACTCACCTTGGACCGCCCCTGGCGGGTGGTGCCCGACACGGCCAGCCGGTTCAACCTCACCCCCGCCTACCGTCAGATTGTTTTGTATAAAAACTACGTGGACACCGGCGGCAGCACCAATCTCCGCAACCAGCACAAGGCCAACGGCGTGCTGTTCTGGTTCTACGCGTTCGACAACGTGGTCGAGGGCAACACCTTCAAGGCCACGACTTCCGGCATCCTTTTTAACAGCCGCTTTCGCTCGCCGACCGCGTGGAACCTCACACGCGGCAACACCGTGAGCGATGTCATGGGCCGGAGCCAGGACACCACCGCCGTCAGCCCGGCTGGCTATGTTGACCATGTCCGGATAACGCAAGGGTGGCCCGCGCCGGAGGACCGGGTGTTTTACTCCGTGGGCAACGCGGCAAGGGAAAATTATTTCGACGTCGGAAATGGCGCCGCCACGAAATACTACGGCGTTGGCGCCTACCTGCACGCGGTTTTCACGGGGAATGTGAACGCCGGGCTTCCGCCGGTGGAGCACGCGACCGGTGGCATCGTGATGAGCGTGATTGAGAACAATGTGTTCACCGGCTTGCTGGAGGAAGGGGTGTCCGTCGAGACGCCCGCCAATACCTGCCTCGTGCGCCGGAACCAAATCAAGCTGCCGAACGAAACCCCGGCGGAAAAGGCCGTCGTGGTCGCGCCGGAGATCAGCGGGCTTAACATGGTCGTGGAAAACAACGAGGCCGTGCCCGAAATCACCCGGTCCCCCCTTTCGCAAAGCGCCCCGCTCGGCACCCGCATCAAGCTCACGGTGTCCGCCGCGGGCGGGGATAATTTCCAATACCAATGGATGAAGGACGGCGCGATTCTCGATGGCGC
>JAITDF010000317.1 GCA_031282705.1 Opitutaceae bacterium
AAAATCTGCCGACTGCGTAACATCAGTTAAATCGAGTCAAGTCGAGGGAAAGCCGGCGGCGGCGGCGCCGGCGCCGGGGGATTTTATTTTGAGGAGCGAGAGGAGGGCGTCGAGTTGGGAATAGTCGGGCACGACGAGGTGGGCGCCGGCGCGGATGACGCGGGCGCGTTTTCCGGGGGCGAGGCCGAAGCGCCGGACTTCGTCGCTGGCGACGCCGACGGTGAGGCCGCCGCGTTTGCGGGTCTCGCGGATTTCCACGGGGCCGTCGCCGAAGGTGACGATGTGCGCGGCGTTGGCGGGGCCGATTTCGCCGAGGATGCGTTCGAGCACCATGCGTTTGGCGTCGTGGGTCATGTCCTGGTTCGCGCCGTAGATGCGGCCTTCGAAGAGGTGCGCGTAGCCGAGGGCGCGGGCTTCGAGGAGGACGTCCTGCTCGTCGGTGCCGCTGGCGAGGTAGAGGCGCACGCCGGCGGCGTGCAGGCGGCGGAGGAGCGCGACGGCGTTTTTCATGGTGAAGTCGGCGACGTCGAGCTCGCCGCGGTCGAGCTGGCGTTTGCGTTCGCGGACGAGTTCCATGAGGGCGTCGTTGTAGATGCGTTTGTAGCCGGGGGCGTCGAGGATTCCGGCCTCGGGGACGAAGCCCGCCTCGCGCACCATGAGCGAGAGGCCGTGCATTTGCTGGAGGGTCTGGATGCCGGTGGTCTTGTCGATGAACTCGCGCGCCTGCCGGACGACGCGTTCGTAGGCGGCGCTGTCGGCGGTCTCGTAGGCGGGGCCGAGGATGGCGCGGATCATCATGGGTTCCATGACGTTTTCCCAGCCCTGGCGGAGGGTGGAGAGGGTGCCGTCGTGGTCGAAGATGGCGAAACGGAGGTCGGGCCCGGCGGCGGGGAGCGGCCCGGCGATTTCGATGGCGGTGCCGGGCGCGAACACGGCGCGGCGGATGTCGTCGGCCAGCTCGGGCTGGTAAACGTAGTCGGCGTGCCCGCCGATGGCGAGGATCTCGGCGGGCGTGGCGGCGCCGGTCTGGTGGAGTTTTTGCACGGTGACGCCGGCCACGAAGTTGCCGAAGGCGGCGGCCTCGGCGGGCGCGGCGCCGGCGGAGAGGCAGGCGGCGATGCCCGACACCATGCTGTCGCCCGCGCCGACGGGATCGGTTTTGTTGATGATGTGCAGGCCGGGAATCTCGTGCGCGCCGCCGGCATCGACGACCACGCAGCCGTGCCGGCCTCGCGTGACGAAGACGGGCTTCCCCCATTGCGCAAAAAGGCGCGAGGCCGACTCGACGGCGTCGCGGCGCGGGATGGGCTCGCGCGGGCCGTGGGCGAATCCGCACAGGCGGGTGGCCTCGTGGTCGTTGAGCTTGCGCAGGCCGGAGGGGTAGGCGCCGGCGAGGCGCTGGCAGCGGCAGTCGATGAGTGCGGCGACCGCCGGATGCGCGGCGAGGAGCCGGTTCAACCCGGCCTGGAACGCGCCGGTGTGCAGGCTGTTTTCAAACTGCTGGTTGACGACGAGCACGTCGAGCGCGGGCAGCGCCGCCTCGAGCGCGGCGAGGAGCGCGGCGGTGGTGGCGGCGGTGATTTCGTTGAACACGCCGAAGTCCATGCGGTGCCCTTCCTCGCGGTTGATGATGGGTTTCAGGTAGGCGTGGGTCTGCCAGCCGTCCTTTTGCGTGATCATGCCGGCGGTGCCGGCGCCGAGCGATTCGAGGAGGCGCAGGAGGTGGAGGCCGGGCAGGTCGGCCCCGACGACGCCGAACGCGCTGACGGCGCCGACGCCGATGGCGTGGAGGTTGCAGGCGACGTTGCCCGCGCCGCCGAGGGTGTGGCGCTGTTCGCGCACGGGGTGCGTGGCGATGCCGGTTTCGAGCGACGGCTCGGAGCGGGCCATGTCGATGATGCAGTAGCTGTCGATGCAAAAATCGCCGACGACGCCGACGCGGGCGCGGGTGATGGCGTGAAGGAGTTCGCGAAGGCGGGAGGCGTCCATAAAAAAGGCTGCGGAGCTGGAGGGCTGAAGGTTGAAAAGAGAATGGATGAAACCGTGATGCAGCCCGTGATGAGGGACGCCGCACCGCGGGGCGAACAAATGGGCCGGCATCTGGAAGAAAGATGTCATGACAACTTGCCGCCGCCCCCGCCACGCGTAAGATGCCCCGCCTATGCAAAAAACCATGATCATTTTCAAACCCGACTGCATGGAGAAAAAACTCGCGGGCACGGTGCTCGACCGCTTCGAGCGCGCGGGTTTCACCATTCTCGGCATCAAGATGATGCGCCTCGCGCCGGAGCTGCTGCGCGAGCATTACGCGCACGTGGCGGACATGCCGTTTTATCCGGCGCTGGAGCGTTTCATGAGTTCGCGCCCCGTCATCGTGATGGCGCTGGAGGGCAGGGACGTCGTCGCCCGCGTGCGCGAAATGCTCGGGCCGACCGACGCGACAAAGGCGCCCAAGGGCACGATTCGCGGCGACTTCGGCACGAGCTCGACGGTGAACGTCGTGCACGCATCGGACAGCGTCGAGAACGGCGCGATCGAGATCGCGCGTTTCTTCAAACCAGGGGAAATCTTTGGTTGATGGAAAGAGAGAGAGAGAGGGGGGAGAAAGAAGAAAGAGGAAAGAGAACGAGAACGAGTAAGAGAACGAGAACGAGAATGGGAAAGACAAAGGGAAAGAGGGAAGAGAAGCCCCCCTTCAGGGCGCCCGAGGGCTTGACCGGAGGCGAAAAGGCGCAACATGATGCAAATAAAGGTTGTCTCCACCCTGCTTCCCCGTGAGAAACAACCCCCCCGAACAAGAACAGAACAGGCAACACATACTACACTGAATGGCTAATTCGTTTCCCTCCTCCGGTGGCGGCCGCCGCCCCGGCCACTACCAGCGCCGCAACAACGACCCGTTTGCGAGCATCCGCCGCAATCACCGCATCAGAGTCCCCCAAATCCGCGTGATCAGCCCCGAGGGCAAGCAGCTCGGCATCATGCAAACCGACAAGGCGATCCGCCTCGCCCTCGAAGTCGGCCTCGATCTGGTGGAAGTCGCCCCCAATGCGCAGCCACCGGTCTGCCGCATCATGGACTTCGGCAAATACGTGTATGAGGAGCAGAAAAAAAACTCCCACGCGAAAGCCACCGCCAGCCGCATCAAGGAAATCGAGTTCACCGCGCGCATCGCGGAAAACGACTTCCTCACCAAAATCAAACGCGGCGAACAATTCCTCAACCAAGGCAGCAAGGTCAAACTCCGCCTCAAGTTCCGCGGCCGCGAGCTTGCCCACCCCGAACTCGGCTTCGAGGTGATAAACAAGGCGCTGGCCGAACTCGCCGGCATGGGCGTGCCCGACGCCTCCCCGCGGCGCATGGGCAAACAAATCAACGTCATGCTCACCCCGCTCCCGGCCAACAAACGCAAACCCAAATTCATCCGCGACGACGACGAGCCTATCGGGGAGGAAGACGAGCCGCTCGAAGACGACGCGCCGGATGAGGATGACGAGCCGCTCGAAAACGACGCCGGCGACGGGCACGCCTCCGGCG
>JAITDF010000321.1 GCA_031282705.1 Opitutaceae bacterium
AAAATCTGCCGACTGCGTAACATCAGCTTTTAATTTTTGGCCGCCCTTCAGTTTATTTGCCGGAGGCGCAGGCGGCGCAGCCGCTTACGAAGAAGTCGTTGCCTTTGTCGTCAACGAGGATGAAGGCGGGGAAGTCCTCCACCTCGATTTTCCAGATGGCTTCCATGCCGAGCTCGGGATACTCCAGCAACTCGACTTTCTTGATGTTCTCCTTCGCAAGGATCGCCGCGGGGCCGCCGATGCTGCCCAGGTAGAAGCCGCCGTGCTTCTTGCAGGCGTCGGTCACTGCCTGGCTGCGGTTGCCTTTCGCGATCATCACCAGCGAGCCGCCGTGCGACTGGAAGAGATCGACGTAGCTGTCCATCCGCCCCGCAGTGGTCGGGCCGAAGCTGCCGGAGGCGCAGCCTTTCGGGGTCTTCGCGGGGCCGGCGTAGTAGATGGGGTGTTTTTTGATGTAGTCGGGCAGGCCTTCGCCTTTGTCGATGCGTTCCTTGAGCTTGGCGTGGGCGATGTCGCGCCCGACGATGATGGTGCCGTTGAGGGCGACGCGCGTGGTGACGGGGTGGCGCGAGAGCGTGGCGCGGATTTCGTCCATCGGGCGGTTGAGGTCGATGCGCACGATGTTGTCGTCCTTGATGACGCGGTGCGCGGCGGGGATGAAGCGGCCGGGGTCGGTCTCCATTTTTTCGAGCCAGATGCCGTCCCGGTTGATTTTGGCCTTGATGTTGCGGTCGGCGGAGCAGGAGACGCCGAGGCCGACGGGGCAGCTCGCGCCGTGGCGGGGGAGGCGGACGACGCGGACGTCGAGGGCGAAGTATTTGCCGCCGAATTGCGCGCCGATGCCGGATTGCCGGGCCATTTTCAGGATTTTGGCCTCCATTTCGTGGTCGCGGAAGGCGCGGCCGTGTTCGTTGCCGGTGGAGGGGAGCGCGTCGTAGTATTTGGTCGAGGCGAGCTTGACGGTTTTCAGGCAGGTTTCGGCGCTGGTGCCGCCGATGACGAGGGCGAGGTGGTAGGGGGGGCAGGCGGCGGTGCCGAGGGATTTTATTTTTTCGGCGGCAAATTTTTCAAGGGAGGCGGGGTTGAGGAGGGCCTTGGTTTCCTGGTAGAGGTAGGTTTTGTTGGCGGAGCCGCCGCCTTTGGCGACGAAGAGGAATTTGTATTCGGCGCCGGGGGTGGCGTAGAGGTCGATTTGCGCGGGGAGGTTGGTGCCGGTGTTGACCTCTTTATACATGTCGAGGGGGGCGGTCTGGGAGTAGCGGAGGTTTTCCCTGGTGTAGCATTCGTAAACGCCGCGGGAGAGGTGCTCGGCGTCGTCGGCGCCGGTCCAGATTTGCTGGCCTTTTTTGCCGACGATGGTGGCGGTGCCGGTGTCCTGGCAAAAGGGGAGGATGCCTTGGGCGGAGATCTCGGCGTTTTTGAGCATGGTGAGGGCGACGTAGCGGTCGTTGGCGGAGGCCTCGGGGTCGTCGAGGATGGCGGCGACTTGCTCGAGGTGCCGGGGGCGGAGCATGAAGGAGCAGTCGTGCATCGCCTGTTCGGCGAGGTAGGCGAGGGCCTCGGGGGCGATTTTTACGATGGGTTTTCCGTCGAAGGTGGCGGTGCTGACGCCTTCTTGCGAGAGGAGGCGGTATTCGGTATCGTCCGCGCCGAGCGGAAATGTGTCTTGGTAGAAGAAGGCGGGAGTGGCCATGATGAAAGAGTGAAGAGTGAAAGGGGAAAGGGGCAAGGGGAAGAGTGAAATGTGGAGAGTGCGGAAAGGGTGCAACAGGAGGTGATGTCACCGCCGGAGTCTTTCTCTTTCCTCTTTGTCTTTCTCTTTCTCTTTTCTATCTTGTCAGGTTTTCCGCTTCGCTCGGAACTCCCTGTCCGTTCCTGACGAAAGATAAAGAGAAAGAGGAAAGAAGAAAGAGAGGGGGGCGTCACTTCCTGTTGCACCCGCGGCGCGATGTGAAATCCATTCAAAACAGCGGGGGGCACTCGTTTTTTCCCCTTCCGTTTTCCCTCCCATGCGTCGTCGCCGCCGGGAAAAAGAGCAGGGAAACGGGGACGATTTCGGGCGGCGGCGGTCAAGTGTGCATCCCGTAGCGGCGGAGTTTGCCGACCACCTGGTCGGCGGCTTGGGGGAACTGGAGGCGGCCGTGAATGCGCACGGGGCGCTGGTAGGGCGGGAGCAGGCTGGCGCGCCAGACCGCCGGCGGCACGTTGAAGTGGCGCTTGAAGGCGCGGCTGAGCTCGCTCGCGCCGGAGAAGCCGCATTGCTCGGCGACGGCGTCCAGCGTGATGTCCGTCCCGGCGAGCAGGTTTATGGCGTGCTCCATCGCCACGCGGCGGAGAGCCATGCGCGGGCTTTCCTCGCCGGCGGCCTTGAAGAGACGGCGGAGGTGCCCGGGCGAGATGGCGGCGGCGCGCGCGGCCTGCGCGACGGTCGGCCCCTCGCGCAGGTGTTCCTCAAAGTAACCGATGATCTGCTCCATTTTCTGACGCGCCAGGCCGCCGTGCGTGGGGAGGCGCGAGGCGCCGCCCTCCATCACCATCAGCGCCAGTTCCAGTTGCGCTTTTTGCGCGTGGAGCGGGCTGGTTTCGACGGGGTCGCTGTAATGGGGCTGCAACTCCTGCGCGATGGCCTCGACGCGGCGCGCCTCGGCGGCGCTCAATTTGTGCTTCAGGAAGCCGTGCCGCCGCGCCTGTTTCGCGAGCGTGGCGGCGACGGAGCCGTAGTGCAGCACGAGCACGCGGCAGTGCCTGCGCTCGCCCGTCCAGCCGTGCGCGTGTTCGGGCGGGAAGACCCAGAGGGTGTTTTCCTCCAGGCCGTCCGCGCCGGGTTTCGGGCCGCCGACGGGCCAGAGTGCGCAGCGGCCTTCAAGCACGGCGTAAAATTCCCAGTTGATTCGCGTGTGCGGGGGCAGCGGTTTTTGTCCGAAGTGGCGGTAGCCGTATCCAAGGTAGCGCAGCATGGTTGTTTTTTCACCACAAAGACACGAGGAGACGAGGAGACGCAGAGCGGTTTTCCCTCTCCGCGTCTTTGCGTCTCTGCGTGAGTTTTTTAAGTTTCATGCGGTTTTTTCGATTAGTCACTGATGTTACGCGGCAGCCGGTCTTTTGGCAGGCTTTTGGTAGTGTATAGTCATCCTTTAAATGTCGTAAAATCGGGGCAATTCCTGAGGAAAATCGCTCGACTATTGAAGGTTGACTGGACAGTAGGGCGGTCTCGCCGAGACCGCCGGGAGCCACGAGTGACGAACGCGGCGGTCTCGGCGTGTATTGTCCCGCTATGAGGGTGACACATGTCCCGCTAAGGGGGTGACACTTTTGCA
>JAITDF010000332.1 GCA_031282705.1 Opitutaceae bacterium
GTTTGTTTTTAGTTTTTAGAGGTTCCCTAAAAATTGAACAGAAGGCAGCGAAGAGAACGAAGAACAACAGAGGGGGTGTTTGCCTTTGGTTTTCACATGCTGTTTTAGTAACAATTTAAAGCCATCCATTGGGCCGGGGTTTTCTTTGTTCTCTTCGTTTCCTTTGTTTTCTTCTGTTCAAAATGAAATTTTCAGAGCCTCCCATCTATTTTTGCAGCATCTGTTCAAATGCCAGCGCGAGGTAGCCGGCGGATTCGTAGCCTTCGATTCTGGCTTGGAGAAAACGGCCTTCGGGGGTGCGTTTTCGGATGATGAAGGCGGGGGTGCCTTCGAGTTTCAGGGCGGCGGCCTCGGCGAAATCGTCGGCGACGGCCTTCCGGTTGGTGTCGTCCCGCGCCCAGCGCGCGAGTTCGTCCGCGCCGGGGCCGCCGGGACGGGCAAGCGCCTCGAAGAGCGCGGCCTCGGGGCGGCGGGCTTCGCGGAAAAAGGCGCCGGCGAGCTCCCGGTAGTGCCCGGCGTGCAGGGCTCCGCGGGCGAGGGCGAAGACGGGCGCGTCCTGTTCGGCGGCGGTGTTCGAGGCGTTGAGCGTGATCCAGCGCACGGCGCCGGTGTCGATGAAGCGTTTTTTCAGGGCGGGAAACTCGCGTTCATGAAACTCCCGGCAGTGCGCGCACAAAAAGCTGGTCACCTCGATCACGACAAGAGGCGCGTCCGCGGAACCGAGCGCGGGGCGCGGGCGCAGCCGGAACGGGGGGCCGAGTCGCGGATCGACCGGCGGCGCGGGCGCGGATGCGGGCGCGGGGGCGGGCGCCGGACCGGCGTCCGCCAGCCCCGCCGCGGCAAACGACAGGAGGGCGGGCAGGAGGCGGGACAGGCGGAGGCGGCGGTTCATGGCGGGGCGGCCGGCGGGGCGGGAAGGGGGGCGGACCCTTTCGCCCGGCGCAGGCATGGCGGCGGGCTAGAACTTGTAATTGGCGCCGAGCCAGAGGCGGCGGCCGTCGATCCAGTTGTTGCTCCGGGTGTAGTCCAACTGTTTGTCGGCGAGGTTATAAATCGCGGCGAAGGCGGTGATGCCATCCGTGATCTTGAAGCTGCCGCCGAGGTCGAACTGGGAATAGCCGGGCCGGGGGAGGGCCGTGGTGGTGCGGCTCGTGGTCACGGGCGTCCGGTCATAAACGAGGGCGCGCGCCCAGACGGTCAGGCGGGGCGTGGCGTTGCATTCGAAGGTGCCGGTGAGGGTCTGCCGGGGGGTGGATGCGATCTGGGCGCCGATTTGCACGGGATTGACGGGGTCCTGCTTTACCTCGGACTCGATGGTGGTGTAGCTGACGCGGAGGGACAGTGTCTCGGTAAACCCGTAGCGGATGCTGGCCTCGGCGCCGCGAATCCGGGCTTCGGAGACGTTGGCCTGCTGGCGGATGCGGGCGCCGGGGTATTCCGGCAGTTCGAGGCCGGGGAATTCCATTTCGACCAGCTTGTCCTTGAAGTCGTTGTTGAAGAGCGTGAAGCCTCCGGTGAGGCGCAGGCCGGGATGGTTGTATTGGATGCCGAGCTCGGTGTTGATGCTGGTTTCGGGTTTGAGGTCGGGGTTGCCGCGGATGACGACGGCGCCGCCGCCGTTGGCACCGCCCGATGCCGTGGCGTAGTCGGGGAGGATCGAGCGGACGGACGGGGTTTTGTAACCGCCGGACACGCCGCCCTTGAAGGCCCAGTGGCCGCCCAGCTTGTAAACGGCATAGACGCGGGGGGTGAGGTGCCGGCCAAATTCGGAGTTGTCTTCCATGCGGAGGCCGCCGGTGAGGCTGAGGTTTTGGGTGATGCGCCATTCGTCCTCGGCAAAAAGCGACCACTCGGAAATCTTCATGTCGATTTTTTCGGAAATGGAGGTGTAATAAGTGCCGTTGCTGGGCGTGCCGGGCGGGCAGCCCCGGTAGTCAGGATCGCCGGGGTTGGCGGGGGCGGGGATGTCGCCGCGGCAGATGCGGCGGACGTAGCTGGGCAGGTGCACGCGCTCCTCGCGCCACTGGCCGCCCACCGTGAGGTAGTGGCGCTCGAGGGGCAGGGTGAGCTTGACGTCGATCACCGTGTTTTCGGCCTCGTTGGCCGTGCCGAGCACGCCGGTCGCGAGCGTTTCGGACTGGCGGAGGACTTCCTCGCGGTAGGCTTTGATTTCCGAGGTGCCGAAGGCCCAGCGTCCGGTGTGGGAAACCGAATAGAAATCGCGCGTGTTGTCCTGCCGGGAGTCGGCGGTGCCGGCCGCGACGGAGCGGCCTCCGCGCGTGTAGATTTCCTGCTCGCTGGCGCCGGCTTCGAGCACGAGGTCGTGGTCGCGGGCGGGGGTGAGCACGAGGCGGCCGGACACGTGGGGGTTCCGGGATTCGTTGTAGCCGTTGAGGATTTTGTCCTCTTCGCGGCGCAGGTATCCGCCCCAAAGGGTGAGCCCGAGGAGGCCGGTTTTGAGGGGGCCGCCCAGATAAAAATTGGTCCCGTAGGTGCCGCCGGCGTCCCCGTTTTCCTGCACCGTGGCCTCGGCGCGCACGGAACCCGTCCACCGGGACGACACTTTTTTGGTGATGATGTTGACCACGCCGCCCATGGCGTCGGAGCCGTAGAGGGACGACATCGGGCCGCGCACGACCTCGATGCGCTCGATGGCCTCAAGGGGCGGCATCCAGCCGACCTCGAAGCCGGCGTCGCCGTTGGTGCGGATGGAGCGGGAATTCTGCCGCTTGCCGTCCACCAGAATCAAGGTGTAGCCGGCGGGCATGCCGCGGATGCTGATGTCGCGGCCGCCGCCGCCCGACTGGTTGGCGGTGCCGAGGATGCTGATGCCTTCAAACTCGGCTAGGGCGTCGGAGAGGTCGCGAAAGGCTTTTTTGGCGAGATCCTCGCCGGCGATGACGCTGATGCTGGCGGGCGCCTCCATCAGCGTCTGTTCGAAGCCGGCGGCGGTGACGACCATGCGTTCGAGCTGCGTTATCTTTTCATCGCCGGCCTCCGCCGGGGCGGGGGGAGGCGCGGCAAGGGCGGCAAATGGAACCGCAAGAAAAATGCCGGCGCAGGAAGCCGTTTTTCTAATAAACGCCAATTGATGATTACTTGAATATCTCATAATCGTATTAAAGAGACAGAATCTCAGTCCAAGTATCACAGGCCGTCCACTCTTAATTATCGCGCATTCGCATCAGAAATCATCATATAATCTGGAGAAATATGAGATATAACTAAAAATAATGATGAATAAGACCGATGCGTAACCCATTTTCCCGCATTGCGTAGGGAATGACGCGGAGCAAGGCCGCAAGCCGTTTTTTAAGGATCTGATGTTACGCAGTCGGCAGATTTTAGCAGAGGTCGTTTTTAACCTGTCCCTAATTGCATTCCTTGTCCGTTTGTGGCGACTGAAGTCACCGCCCCGATTCTCTCCGCCGCCGCGCCCTCTTTCGCCGCGCCTTCTTCCGGGGCGGCGACTTTAGCCGCCGAAAGCGGCGAAGCCGCGCGGCCGGGCGACTTCAGTCGCCCGCTCCTCTCCAACCCTGAAGTTCGTTTTTAACCTGTCCCCAATTGCACCACACCGGCCTGAGCACCTCATGTCATCCAATTGCATTCTTCGCATCATGGCTTTTTTCATGGGGGCAAAAAATCCTCACCAGCCCTGCACGAAACCGCCGGGGAAGATGCGCCCGGCGGCGGCGAGCACCTCGTCGGACTGGAAGGCTTTTACGAAGTTGCGCACCTCGGGGCTGTCCTTGTTGTCCTCGCGGGCGACGATCAGGTTCACATAGGGCGAATCCCCGCCCTCGACAAAGAGTCCGTCGCGCGCGGGGTTGAGGTTGATCCGGCTGGCGTAGGTGGTGTTGATGACCGCGAGATCCACGTCGGGCAGCGCGCGGGGCAGGTGCGCGGCGTCGAGCTCGGCGATTTTGAGCTTTTTGGGGTTGGCGGTGATGTCGAGGACGGTGGCGTTGATGCCGGCGCCGGGGCGCAGCGCGAGCAATCCTTCACGCGCGAGGAGGAGCAGGGCGCGCCCGAGGTTGGTGGGGTCGTTGGGCACGGCGACGGTCGCGCCGTCGGCCAGCGCGGAGACTGCCTTGATGCGTTTCGAGTATGCGGCGAGTGGATACACGAAGGTGTTGCCCACCGCGACAATCTTGTAGCCGCGGTCGCGCACCTGCGCGTCGAGAAACGGGCGGTGCTGGAAGGCGTTGGCGTCGATGTCGCCCTGGTCCAGGGCGGCGTTGGGGAGGTTGTAGTCGCCGAGGACGACGAGCCTGACTTCGAGCCCGTAGCGCTCACGGGCCACTTTCACGGCGGCCTCGGCGAGCTGCTCCTCAGCCCCGGCGATGACGCCGACGCGGAGGTGGTTGGCACGGGCCTTGCGCGGGCCGCAGCCGGTGAGCGGCACGATCAGGGAAACGACCAGGGCGGTGGCGAGGAGGCGGAGGAAATCGCGTTTTTTCATGATGGGAAAATGCGGGGAAAATGATTGGCCGGGCGGACGATTGGCCGATTAACCGCGAAGAAAGCGCGGAAAGCGAAGAAGATTTTTTGCGCCTCGCGTCGCCGGATGCGATTCCACGCGGGCCGCCCCCGCCGGAATCTTTCCTCTTTCGCACGCGCATGACGTTTGGATGACGGCGTGGTGAAAAACACCGACTGCGCTTCGATCCGCACGGCCCGGAGACGGCGGGAGTCGTGCCGCGCCGCGCGCACTGGGAACGCCGCGCGGTGCCCGCGCGCCGTGCGCGCGCCGGCCGTTTGCTCCGCCGGCAAACACAGCGCGCCGCATGCGCCTTCCGGAGGATTATTTTTATGGGCGGACGGCTCCAAAACAACCGCGGCACGGGCGTCATGGCATAAAATTATTTTTTTAATCATTTTTATGACAATATGTTGTGAAATCACGAGGCGGGGCTTGGGGCATCCGCGAAAACTCCCAGAAAAAATATCAAAAAAAACTCTTGCATTCCGCGCTCGTTTCAACACGTTGATGCTTCCTCCCGCCAAAAATCATCTGTTGAGCCTAGCTCCGGATGGTTTAAACGCCCGGCTTCACCGCCGGGCGTTTTTTTTGGCCGGGCGCGGGGATTGCGCCCCGCCCCGGTTCCGGCGTTCGCTTGAACGCCGGCGCAACCGGCGCGACATATCGCGCAACCCCGGCATGTCCGGGCTGGTGCAAAGTCGCCGGAGACCAGGCTGGCGCCGGTTCGCGGCGACGGTTCGCGACACATGCCCCGCCAGCCCGGATGCCGCGGCCGTTTCGCGTGGCGCTCACCGTGTCGCCAAGTGCCACTGCCTGCACAACGGGCATTGATACGTCGTCCGCCAGCGCTCCAGCCCAAGCACGGCGGCGGCATCCAGCGCGTCCGCTTGCGACCGGTAACGTCGTTTGCTGGCGCACATCCGCTCGCGCTCCTCGCGCGATGGCTTTCGTCGTTTGGGTTTCCCAGGCACGGCAACAGCCAGACGCGCGCGCGATCCTGTCGCAAGCAGTTTGTGGCCGGGTGCTTCAGATTATGCCGCGGCCGGGGCTGCCACCCAGGCGCGGACGCCGCTGCGCTCAACAAGTTTGCCCGCCGTCCGCTTTTCCGGCACAAAATATGCAGCATTAATGGATTTGTGCGAACCGCAAACCCTGCCGCCACCGAAGCCATTCTCGAACCTCCTGCCATCCAGGCGTCCGTCAGCCGCCCAACTTTTCCCGCCTCCGGCCAGGCCCCGCTGCTCTCTTTGCGCGAGGTGGAGGCGTTTATCGACGGCTCCCGCATCTTGCGCGGCGTCGATCTGGATATCAGGCCCGGCGAGATTGTCGCGCTCATGGGGCGCGCCGGCGTCGGGAAGACCACCACGCTCAGGGTCATCACCGGCCTGCTGCCCTTGCGCGGCGGTTCGCTCCTGTTTGGCGGGCGTCCGTTCGCCCGGCTTTCCCCCGATGCGCGCGCGCGCGCCGGCGTCGGCTACGTGCCGCAGGGCGGCGATATTTTCCCGCACCTCACGGTCGAGGAAAACCTGCACATCGGCCTGGTTGTCCACCGTCGCGGCGGCGGCGGCGTGCGTGATGCGCTGGAGCGCGTGTTTTCGTTGTTTCCCGTGCTCAAGGAGATGCTGTCGCGCAAGGGCGGCGTGCTCTCCGGCGGGCAGCAGCGGCAGCTCGCCATCGGCCGCGCGCTCCTCGCGGATCCGCGCCTGCTGATTATCGACGAACCCGCCGCCGGCATCCGGCCGTCGCTCATCGGCCATATCGGCGACACGCTCCGCCGGCTTAAAAACAAGCCCGTCCGCCGCGAGCCCCGCCACGACAGGGAAGTCCAAAACGCGCTCAAGGTGCTGAGGCAGGAGGGGCGCCTCGCCGTCCTGCTGGTGGCGCAACATGTGGATTTTTGCCGCGATGTGGCCGACCGTTTTTATGCGATGGCTCGCGGCGCTGTCGTCGCCTCCGGCCCCATTGCGGCGCTGACCGACGAGGTCGTGCGCGAGCATTTGCATGGTTGAAGCGCGGGGAAAAGAAAGTATAAACTGATGTCACGCGGTGGCCAGTTTTGGTTGGGCGGTCTCGCCGCGGTCGCCCCGGGCACCCCGGGGGCTCGTGCGGGGGGGGGGGGGGGTGGTGGGGGGCCCAG